>CAIWAO010000129.1 GCA_903910745.1 uncultured Burkholderiales bacterium | reverse complement strand
CCGATCTATGAATATGTTGTAGCTCTGATACATGCGAATACTGTCATTTAAGTTAAATATAAATTGGATAAATTTAGATTAGAATAACTCCACGAGAGCTAAATAGCTCAACTAATTCTTTCACAACATTTCTGGGATTAAATCATGATCAAAGCTTCCGCATTATTAGTTTCTTTGTCTTTAGCTCTCTCTTCAGTTTCTTTTGCTGCTGAAGAAGCAGGAGCTGGTGGAGCTGGTGCTGCTGGAGCGGCTACTGGTGCAGTTACAGCCGGCGTAGTTGGTGCAGCAGCTGCAGCAGCAGCAGTTGCAGCAGCAGTTGCTTCAAACAAGAACTCTGCAGCTACAACAACTACAACAACGACAACTAAGTAATTCTTAGGAGTTGAAAAAAAAGCGCCTTCTTGGCGCTTTTTTTATATCTAAACATTCATCAATGTCCGTTCAATGTAAAAGTTTTAGTTACTTATCAATTAAACTTTTTCAATAATAATTGCGATTCCCTGCCCGACTCCTATACACATCGTGCAAAGGGCGTACTTACCGTTAATTTTGTGAAGTTGGTTGACCGCAGTCATCACCAGTCTTGCTCCACTTGCGCCTAGCGGGTGACCCAGTGCTATAGCGCCACCATTTGGATTTACCCTAGGATCATTGTCATTAAGTCCAAGCATTCTGAGTACTGCTAGTCCTTGGGCTGCAAATGCCTCATTAAGTTCAATGACATCCATTTGTGAGAGTTTAAGTCCAGTCAAGGCCAGCACTTTTTCTGTAGCTGGCGCAGGACCGATTCCCATCACTCTAGGAGGGACTCCGGCAACTGCCATCCCAACCACTCTTGCGCGAGGGGTTAGGTGGTTCTTTACAGCCCCGAGTTCACTTGCAAGTAAAAGTGCACAAGAACCGTCATTAACCCCACTGGCATTACCGGCGGTTACGGTACCGTCGGGTCTAACCACACCTTTAAGTTTAGACAATGACTCAATTGTTGTTTCTCTTGGATGTTCATCCCTAGTCACAACTAAATCATCACCTTTTTTCTGCGGTATTGTGACTGGGCATATCTCAGAGTCAAAAAATCCGGCTTTTTGAGCGGCTACTGCTTTGAGTTGACTTGATAGCGCCATTTGATCCTGCGCGGCTCGCTCGATTTTGTAATCGGTTGCTACGTTCTCTGCGGTCTCGGGCATTGAATCTACCCCGTAGAGTTGTTTCATGAATGGGTTAATAAAACGCCATCCAATGGTGGTGTCATATACGTTGTTGTTTCTGCTGAAAGCAGATTCTGCTTTAGGCATCACAAATGGAGCCCTGCTCATGCTCTCTACGCCTCCTGCAATCAGGAGATTTCCTTCGCCAGAGCGAATCGCCTGAGCCGCAACTCCCACCGCGTTCAATCCAGAACCACAAAGCCTATTCACAGTTGCACCGGGGACCTCAAAGGGTAGACCGGCCAAAAGACTAGACATATGAGCGACATTTCGGTTGTCCTCACCGGCTTGATTGGCACAACCGTAAATCACATCGTTCACACTTTGCCAATCTACATTTGTATTTCTCTGCATCAAAGCTCTGATGGGAACGGCGCCAAGATCATCGGTTCTCACTGAACTTAAAGAGCCAGCATATCTTCCGAAAGGGGTTCGCTGGGCATCGCAAATAAAAGCATCAATCATGGACAACTCTCATTAAATTAATTTATTTTTAAACACAACAATTAAGCAAATATTATCTCCCAATGCAACTAGGGTCATACAAAAGTAGAGCAAAATACATTCTATGTTTACCCCAAGCCAAGAAGATGTAAGACGGTTCTTTTGTTCTGTTTACACCAAAACAATCTCAAAAACTTTGACTGACTCCTTGGAATCATTAGCTGGACAATGGATCCTTGAGCACCCCGAGTACCATTCACATTTGGCCAATGAAGAGCGCGCCGTGACGGAGAAGTTAAACTCTCAGAGTACCTCTACAAACCCATTTCTGCACCTCTCAATGCACTTGTCTATCAGTGAACAATGTTCGATCGATCAGCCCAGAGGGATTAGACAAGCGGTAGAGCTGCTTTGCGCTAAAAGAGGAGACTTGCACCAAGCGCACCACGAAGTTATGGATTGTTTAGGCGTCATGATCTGGGAGAGTCAAAGAAGCGGACGCCCCCCCGACGGACAAGCATATATTGATGCAGTGCAACGAAAAGCAACGCAAGATTGAATCTAAGGTGGCGAAAAAAAACCTTGCGGTACAAGCGCAAGGTTTTTTAGCTAACTAAGGAGTTTACTTGAACTTAGGTTGTGCAACAGTCTTGATCTCACCTTGTTGACTTCCAACATATTGAGCTAGGAGTTTCAACTCATCATTGGAGAATTGCTTGGCTACGCCGCTCATTACTGCGTTGTTACGTCCCCAAGAAGGTTGAATCCCTGATTTGTAGGACTTCAGTGCAACAAATAAATAATCCCAGTTTTGTCCAGCAATTTTTGGATAACTTGGGTCAATTGGTTTATTGAAGTTAGATCCGTGACAAGAGGTGCATGCGCCTTTTTGAACAAGAGCTGCAACTGCTGGTTCTGCAACGGTTGGCTCATCCGAGAGTTTGACGCTCTCATCTATTCCAAGTGCTGAGTAGTAAGCAGCTATATCTGCCATGTCTTGATCTGACATAGAAACTGCTATGCCGTGCATAGTTTGATGACGCCGGTCACCTTTTTTATAAGCGTTTAGTGCAGAAACAATATATTTGGCACCCTGCCCTGCAATCTTTGGAACTTTGTAGACTTGAGGGAAACTGGCTTGATAACCAGCGATGCCGTGGCAGCCGATACACATTGAGATCTTTTTCTCACCATTCTGTGGATTGCCTTGAATCTCATCGGCATTTGCAAAAGTTGTAGTGCAAAGAATAAGTGAAGCTGCAAAAAAGGATGTTAAGAATTTCATTTTTTAGTCGTCAAAAGGGGTACCGAAACCTGTGGAATCCCTCTATTATATAGAGACAAACCCCAAATTTCAGCATCACGGAAAACTCTAAAACAAGACATTCCACACTTTTATGTCCCTTAATTTGCAATGCTGGGTGTAAAAACCTGTTTTCGAGTCACTTTGAAACATCTTAGAATGGCCAGTTCTATCCCTAAAATGGCCTATTAGAGCTCTTGATAGCAATCAAACAACCTCAAAACTTTTTAAAAATCATGAAATTTACTGGCACTGACCAATATGTTGCAACTCCTGACTTGATGTTGGCGGTCAATGCCACAATGACTCTCAAAAGGCCTTTATTAGTTAAAGGGGAGCCTGGCACGGGTAAGACAATGTTAGCTGAGGAGGTTGCACGAGCACTCTCCCTTCCCCTACTGCAGTGGCACATCAAATCTACAACAAAAGCACAACAGGGGCTTTATGAATATGACGCCGTTAGCAGACTTCGTGACAGTCAATTAGGGGATGAGCGGGTCAAAGATATCAACAACTACATTTTAAAAGGCGTACTTTGGCAGGCATTTATTGCAGATGCCCCTGTTGCACTATTGATCGATGAAATTGACAAAGCAGATATTGAGTTTCCTAATGACTTGCTGCGTGAACTCGACAGGATGGAGTTTTACTGTTACGAGACCAAGGAGTGGGTTAGAGCAAAACATCGACCATTGGTTTTCATAACATCCAATAATGAAAAAGAACTCCCCGATGCCTTTTTAAGAAGGTGCTTTTTTCACTACATACAGTTTCCGGACGCAAACACGATGAAATCTATCGTGCAGGTTCACTTCCCCGATCTCAAGCGTGATCTTTTGGCAAGTGCATTAAAATCTTTTTATGATGTCAGAAATCTACCAGGACTCAAGAAAAAGCCCTCAACCTCAGAATTACTTGACTGGATAAAACTACTTGTAAGTGAAGATATAGATCCCTCAATTTTGCACTCACAGGACGAAAAAGTCGTCATTCCTCCTTTACTTGGAGCTTTGCTAAAAAATGAGCAAGATTTGACTCTTTTCGAGAAACTTGTATATATGCAAAGCCGTAACCGCTGAGGGTAGCCTCTAAGTCTTGAACATAATCAATCCTACTCTATGATAACAACGAGGCCAATCACGTTAGAGGGCACACGCGTAAAGTTGATGCCGTTGAGTGCGGATCATGGTGAAAGTTTTAAGCCAATTTTATTGGCAGAAGAACTCTACAAGCTTTGGTATACAGCAGTTCCAATGGTGGAGCAAATTGAAGAAGAAATAAAGAGACGTTTGGCGTTTCAAAGCATAGGGGCTTGGATTCCTTTTTCTGTAAAGGATAAAAGAGACGACAAAATCTGTGGAATGACTTCATATATGAATATAGATATCAAAAACAGACGTGTAGAAATAGGATCTACTTGGCTATCTAAAACAGTTCAAAGAAGCGGGCTGAACACTCAAATGAAATACCTCATGTTAGAACATGCTTTTGAGAGTTTTAATTGTATTGCTGTTGAGTTTAGAACACATTTCATGAACCACCAAAGCAGAACTGCTATTGAGAGACTGGGGGCAAAGTTAGACGGCGTTTTAAGAAACCACCAAATCATGCCAAACAATAGTTTGAGAGATACCTGTGTTTACAGTATTACGAATGCAGAGTGGCCAACTGTCAAAGCGCATCTAAACCATTTGCAAAGCCTACATATACAAAACACTTTGAATCAATAAGAGATACGAAACATGCTTATTGATTTTTTTTACACTCTTAGAAATGCACAGCTTCCCGTATCAGTTTCTGAGTATTTAACTTTGCTCAAAGCGTTACAAGAGGGAGTAGTTGGTCCCTTGCGTTCAGATTCGGACTCCATAAATACTGCCAACAATACAACCAATACAACGCATGCCAACTCAAGCGAAGGCTATAGTCTCGATGATTTTTACTTCCTGAGTAGGATGACTCTTATTAAAGATGAGAAACACTATGACAAATTTGACAAAGCCTTCAGCGCCTACTTCAAAGGAGTTGAGATATTGGGCGATTTGATAGGTAATGTTCCACTAGATTGGCTTGAAAAGACCCTACAAAAACAGCTCTCTCCAGAACAAATTGCAGCCATTCAAAAGATGGGGTGGGAGGAGTTAATGCAAACGCTTAAGAAGCGATTTGAAGAACAAAAGGAAAGACACCAAGGGGGTAGTAAATGGATTGGAACGGGGGGGACTTCGCCATTTGGAAATGGCGGTGTCAATCCTCAAGGCATACGGATTGGAGGCCAAAGTGAGCGCAAAAGCGCTGTAAAGGTTTGGGAACAAAGGCAATATAAAGACTACGACGACAATATTGAACTCGGGACTCGAAACATTAAAGTTGCCCTTCGAAGGCTGAGACGCTTTGCTAGAGAGGGTGCAGCTGAGGAACTTGATATCAATGACACCATCAGATCAACAGCAGTTAACGCTGGTTATTTGGACATCAAAATGATTCCTGAGCGACACAACAATGTCAAAGTACTGCTTTTGATGGATATCGGTGGCACCATGGATGAACATGTGAGCCGCGTAGAAGAGCTGTTTTCAGCGGTTAAAACTGAATTTAAACATCTTGAATTTTTTTACTTTCATAACTGCGTTTACGATTATTTATGGAAAAACAACAAACGCAGATACGCTGAGAAGTTTCCAACTTGGGACATTATTCGAAAATACAACAAGGATCATAAATTGATTTTCGTAGGGGACGCGACAATGAGTCCCTATGAAATCGTTCAACCGGGGGGGAGCGTAGAGTACAACAACGAGGAACCTGGTGCAGCATGGCTACAAAGGCTTATAAATGCTTATCCTAAATTTGCATGGATAAATCCGGAGCCTCAAGGCATTTGGCAATACAGACAAAGCATATCTATGATTCAAGAGCTCATGGGACAAAAAATGTATCCACTCAGTCTTCGTGGACTAGAAGAGGCGATGAGATCCCTTAGCAAGTAAAAAATCCCTCGAGCTTTTAATTTCTCGCCAAGCGTAAGTTTTGTTAAAGAAAATCCTTTTTATCAAATGCGAGTTTTTGGGCACTTTAAGGGATAATACTAGACTCCCGCTAAAGCTCAACCAATTGCGCTTAGCTTGAAACTCTTTCTCGCCGTAGCACAATGGATAGTGCACATGCCTCCTAAGCGTGGGATACAGGTTCGATTCCTGTCGGCGGGACCAAGACTTTAGAAACTGACCATTCAGTGATCTTCCTCCTTTATGGCCCAAAGCCTTGCAAAACTTGCACAAGCGGCCAAGGCGGAGAAAACTGCTCCGAGGATCATTGCCAAGACTGGGCCATTAGAATTAGAGGAGTCGCTGGTATTTGTCCCGGCTAGTCCCAAGCACAATGCAACGAGCGCTGCTCCAATCGTTTGCCCGATCAAGCGTCCCATTGCTACAACGCCACTGGCGCCTCCGCTCCTGTGTGCAGGTGCACTCGATAATATGG
Organism: uncultured Burkholderiales bacterium; assembly: GCA_903910745.1. Lineage (GTDB taxonomy): Bacteria > Pseudomonadota > Gammaproteobacteria > Burkholderiales > Burkholderiaceae_C > Limnohabitans. Next base: position 3,451 of record CAIWAO010000129.1, on the reverse strand, counting down.
CCTTCAAATTAGGGGATTGAAATCCACCAAAACCAATACCACAAAGAGCAAGTCTCCAAACTATTTGTGTAGCGCTTGGATTGGGCGGCAAATAAACCAAAGTAACAAATCCTAAACTCATAATACTTAGGCCAATTCCACCCAAAATTGCAGGTGGATATTTATCTGAGAGTCTGCCTGCGATGGGAGCGGCGATTGCGACCACAACTGGCCATGCTGTAATTAAAAACCCGGTTTCTACGGGGTTACGGTTCAATGTATGTTCGAAATAAAACGGCAGTGAAACGAATGCCAGCCCTTGTGCGGCAAAGGAAGTTATTGAGGTAATTGTTGATAAAGCGAACATGGGTCTTTTCAGCAAATCAACAGGCAACATAGGCGCTGGATGTCCTGCTTGTCTAAGTAGCAATCCCCAAAGCGTTACTAACGAAATCGCCGCGATGGGTAACAGAGTGTACAAATCAACTCTTTGAGATGCAGCGCTTAAAACATAAATAAAGCAACCAAATGTAAGTCCTGTCAAAAGCGCAGTCCAAGGATCAAAGATATGGTTTTGTCCACCCCCCTTAGGTAGGGTTGGCATAGCAAAACAAAAAGCCAAAATACCTAGTGGTACATTGATCGCAAAAAGCCATTGCCAAGGACCCATTAATAGTACTAAAGAGGCAACAGTTGGTCCTAGTGCGAACGAGATACCGACAACCAATGCGTTTAATCCAACCCCTCGCCCTAGTAGCTCCTTAGGGAATAATAATTTTATAAGCGCTAAATTTACACTCATGATCCCAGCAGCACCTAGCCCCTGCCCACAGCGCAATATCGCAAGCATCGTTAAACTGTCCGATAAGGCGCATGCAAGTGAAAAAAAAGTAAAGACTGCCAATCCACCCAAAAATACTCGCCTAGGCCCCCACAAATCACCTAAAGCGGCGAGAGGCAAAAGAGAAGCTACGATACTTAATTGATATGCGTTTATGATCCAAATAGTGGCGGCTGGTGGGGCATTTAAATCAACCCCTATACTGGGTAATGCAGTGTTGGCTATCGCAGTATCTAAAGCACCCAGGCCAACTGCCACCAAAACAGCACACAAAGCTTTGGTATCGACACTAAATGAGGGGTTAGACACAGAATGTGGAATTAAAAAATTGCGATTACGCGCACTCAGATTTGATGAAAAGCCTTCAAAGACTCTTTAACTTGAATTTTACTTCTTGTGGGAAAATGTACTGATCCGTAGGGACAATGATAGACCCTATGGCGGCCAAGTAGTATGATGGACATTTCAAACTTAGTCCAACTAACCAAAGTTATTTTAGTAGATTAGTTATTAATATTTAGCCAGGCTTGTATTATGAACATTGAATCAGCTAAACCACAAATGGCCTCATTAAAGGACCCCGATCAATACAGAATTCTTTGCGTGGATGATGAACCCAATATTTTATCGTCACTTAAAAGGATGTTTGCACTCGTAGGTTATAAGGTCGATACCGCAGAGGGAGGTGTCATGGGGATTGAGATCTTAGCTCGGCAGAGCTTTGATGTGATTATCTGTGACATGAGAATGCCAAATATGGATGGGGCTGAGTTTTTTCAAAAAACCCGAGAAAAGTATCCCAATTCAATTCGAATTTTATTGACGGGCTATGCAGATACAAGCAGTGCAATTGCAGCAATCAATCAGGGTGAGATTTATCGCTATATCTCCAAACCATGGGTAGACGAGGAACTAATCGCAACGGTAAGGTCTGCAATTGAATTTGCTCAACTTCGCAGGGAAAGGGAGGAGTTACTTGAGCTTACTAAAAAGCAAAACGCAGAGCTTGAGGAGAAAGTCAAAACTCGAACAGAGCACTTAAGTGAGGCGAATACAAAATTAAAGACGTCTTATGTATCCTCAATAAAAGCATTTTCTAACCTACTCGGTCTGCGCCAATCCAACCTACTCGTTCATTCTCGAAAAGTGGCTTTTCTGAGTATGGAGATGGCTAAACTTGCAGGATTTGACGAAAAAAAAGCTCAAGAAGTATTTATCGCAGGCCTACTTCACGATATAGGGAAAATTGGAATGAGTGATCGCGTACTAAGTACCAAAATTGCAGAGTTGCCTGTAAGCGATTTGGAGTTGTACAAGAGCCACCCAAGTTTGGGGGCTGCATGTTTATCCTCACTGGATGATATGTCCGATGTTGCGACCATGATTCGCACGCACCATGAGCGATTTGATGGAAAAGGATTTCCAGATGGCATACAAGGAGAGGAAATACCACTTGGCGGGAGAATTTTAGCTATTGTTGAGGCCTATGAAGAGCTGATGAACGCGGACATAGCAAAGGCCCCTCAAACCAAAGAGCAAGCTCAGAAAATCATTGCGAGTTTGAGCGGCAAATATTTTTGCCCTAAATCTACTGCCTTGTTTTTTGAGGTCTTAAAAAAACTAAAGTAAGAGATGTGAATAGCACTCTCCAATCAGTTCGTATTTGATAATATTAAAGGGGAATCATTTGTTACCTGACATTGAACTTAAAACAATCGACTCAAAGACAAAAAATCTAAATGATTACAAGGATAAGACCATTGTGGTGGTTAATGTCGCATCCAAATGCGGATTCACCCCTCAATACAAAGACCTTCAATTGCTTTTTGAGGAATTTAAGGATAAGGGATTGGTCGTCCTCGGTTTTCCTTGCAATCAGTTCGGAGCTCAGGAGCCAGGTACCTCTTATGAAATCGCCAAATTTTGTGAAGCACAGTTTGGAATTACTTTTGATATGTTTGAAAAAATTGACGTCAATGGTCCCAATACACACCCTTTATATGTATTTTTAAAATCAAAGGCTGCAGGGATTTTGGGGACTGAAAGTATCAAATGGAACTTCACCAAATTCTTGATTGACAAATCTGGTGAAACCATTGAAAGGTTTGGTCCCAATGATTCGGTTGATAAAATTCGCACTCAAGTTTTGAAGATTATTTAAACACAGAAGATCATTATAAAAAACCAAAATCATGAATATTAAAATAAATTTATCAACTTTGTCCTTATTATGTCTTTCGTTCCAGGCTCTTTCTCAAAATAATATTTACTACCCGAATCCTGGAGGTTCAAATGAAAATAAGCATACTTTGATCGCTCCAAATAGTAATAACAATAACCATAACAATAGCAACACCAACTTAGCTCAGCCCAATATTATTTTGAACGCACCAACTATCCCAAATAACGCAAATAATGGTTCTACTGGGATTAGCAAAAAACCCCTGCCCTCCAAGCCGGACAATCCGGGATATGACACCACATCCTCTCTTGGTGGGCCTTCAAACAACCAGGGTAGTATCACTTACGGTTCAGATGGAACAATCAAAACAGTGAAGCCTGTAAACATTAACAAATAATATTTTCAAATTTTAATTTAATAAAATTAAAACACACATAATATTAATTCAT
>CAIWAO010000128.1 GCA_903910745.1 uncultured Burkholderiales bacterium | reverse complement strand
GTGCCTAATTGAGGCATTTGCAGGGCAAACTCCAATTGTGAATTTTGGCTCCTGTCGTGAGCACTCTCAAAGAAAGTGGTTGCACCAGCTCTCACCAACTCAGACTCATGGCCTGTAATCACGATAATTTTACGAGCTGACAACTCCTGTGCAGCGTCTATGACGTGCCCCAGAAGTGGCTTTGCTCCCAAAGTGTGCAATACCTTTGGGGTCTTGCTCTTCATACGTGTACCCTTGCCAGCGGCCATGATCACGACATCAATCGGCATCATTATGAAATTTAACCTTAAAAAATGGTTTTAAAACGATCACTATGATAATCTAAGACCTTTTAGAAGCACTCATAGAAGCGCTGATTTTCAAGCTAATTATCGAATATTTAATACTTTTTAATCTTCAGTTTTGAACTTATCAACTTTTGCACTCGCCGTGTCAAGAATTTCAAGCCTAGACAGGTCCCTAAGACCTGTGCTCTTGTTTTTCACGCTTTCGCTTTTGATTTGCTTTCAGGGTTGCACCCTCATTCAAACTACTTACAACCAAGCACCAGAGATTACATATTGGTGGCTAGACGGCTATGTCAATATCAATTCAAAACAAAAACCGGGGCTGATCGAAGATTTAGCGCAAATTCACCACTGGCATAGAACAACTCAATTGGCCCAATACCAAGAAATTTTGAAGCAACTTGACTCCAAAGTTCAATCTGATTTGACGGTTGATGGTATCTGTACTTCAATTGAACCGTCGATTAAAACCAAAGCAAATGACTTGATCGTTGCATTTGAGCCTGCATTGACTCATTTGGCGCTTGGAATGCAATCCGAGCAACTCAAAACTTTACAACGCAAGTTTGATAAAAACAATAAAGATTGGAGACGCGATTGGCTTGGGAGCGCCAATGACAGAGTGGCTTTTAGGACTAAAAAAGACGTCGAGATCGCCGAATGGCTTTATGGACGCTTAAGCAATTCTCAGCATGAACTGCTCAGAGAGTTGGTGCTTGAATCCCCCTTTGAAGCTGATAAAACTTATGAGGAACGTCTTCGCAAACAAGCAGACGCGGTGGAGACTTTGAGGCAATTGATCAATGAACGCTCAAATTTTGAGGAAGCTCAAAAAACAATGCATCTCCTTCTTATCAGAAGTACATTTGAATCGCCCGACCTAGATTTCAGGGAGTATTTTTACAGAAATCTCAGGTCCCAGTGTGCAAGGGCTGTGAAGTTTCACAATTCTACAAATGAGAAACAAAGACAACATGCATTTAAGGTTCTACAAACTTTAGAACAAGACTTCACAGAGTTGCAAAAAAAGAACTAGTTTGACAGTTTTGTGCAGTTAAGAACACTCTACCTCTCTTAAGATCTAGTCAATCGACCAAGCAACGCCCTCATCTGTCAGTATGGCGTCTAAAGGCACGTCATGAGCTTCAAATTCAAGATCTGGTACAAAACCAAAGTTGAACCCAAGGCCTACTGTGAAAGGTTTGGGAGCCAAAGATGCTAAGGTTCTATCGTAAAAACCGCCTCCATAACCAAGCCTATTTCCCTTTGGACCAAATCCTACACAGGGAACAAAAAGTAACGTTGGAACGAGAACTTCTGTATCTTTAGGCTTAGGAATATCGTAGGCATCATTTTCCATGGGGCAACCAGGATACCAGGCATGGAAGGTTAAAGTTTTATGTAGCTTATTAATTACGGGTAGACCAATTCTTCGCCTTGTTTCTTGATCGGTTAGCTCCCCGTCCTCTTTCCAACGATGCAAAGCTGGTAGGGGATCAAACTCTCCCTTTATGGGCCAATAAGCGCCAATCACGGTGTCAGGCCTTCCGACTAACCAAATTCTCATGACTTGTTGAAGTGCCAAGGTGAGCGCGTAGCGATTATTTACCTCTGCGCGTTGTGTAATTAGCTGTTGTCTTAAGGATTTCTTGTCCATGAGGAGATAATCAGTCCATGTATGAATTTCCAATTGTGACATTGTCTAAGCGGTTTGATCCAATTCTTTTGAAAATGAATCGAAAAGTAACATTAAAAATTTGCCTTATTCTTGGTTTCTTGATGCCGTGCCTGTTAAATGCTCAGGAAACTAGCAACAAAGCCAAGGACCAAAAAAGTATCCCTGCTGATATCAACAATGCTCAATCGGAGCATAAAAACAGCAAAAAAGTTGCTCGCCCCCCACACCACGGCCGTACCTCTCAAGCTTCAAACTCTGTTGGCGACAAATCAAAACAAAAGACTTCTCTATCGCCAAGCGCAAGTACTTCTTCAAAGAAAGAGCAATCATTGCAGGGCGGCACCCCTAAAGAACCTAACAGCACAACAACTGGATCCAATGGTTCTGGTTTTGCAGCTGCTGGTGTTGGTATTGGTGTTGGTGCGGCAATTGCTCCGCTCGGTAATTCTTCGCCTGAACCATCCCCCCCTGCAAACGCCACCGGGCAATTGCAGCCTAACTTACCAAACAATTCAGTCAATGCGTTCTCATCCTCCAGTCTCGCCCCTGTTGCTCCCAGTAATACGGCGCCTCCAACACCCTCAGGCTCCCTTAATGAGAACAACGGCACCAATAATACAAGTGTTTTAATGAACAAAGGGGGCGTGGAAAATACAGAGCAATCTCCCACGCCGAGCAAGACACCCTCACTGATCGAATCACTTTTTAATATTCCGTGGCTTGGAGGGAGGGCTTCCGCCCCCAAACCCAATAACAATCCTGGCGAAATCACCACACAAGCTTCAGTGGTTAATGCCGTAGTCCTTTCACCAAGCGTTGCAATCCCACCCGTTACTTATTCAAACCCTTCAAAATTCAGTACTTCACTGACCATAAGTTCTTCAAACGCACCTTACTCTGTGCAAACGGGCGAAAGAAACACAACGGGTGACAATGCTGTAATTGATATGGCACAGGCTTTCAAACGAGGAGACCGAAAACGCCTGAGTTCCACCCTAATCTACGCTCAAGGTCACCCCTTAGAGCCCTGGGCCGCGTACTGGGAACTTCGCGCCAGGCTTGATGAAGCATCTTATTCAGAGATTAGAGCGTTCCTAAAACGTTACGCAGGCACTTACCAAGAAGACCGCATGAGAAATGATTGGTTGATCATGGTGGGTAGCAGACGAGATTGGGAAACCTTACTAGATGAGTATTCTTATTTCAGGATGCGAGACGACAAAGAGTTGCAGTGCTATTACTTACTTGCACAGTATGTTCAACTGGGCCCAAAAGCGCTGCCTGAGACCACTGAGCTTGTGCTGCAAAACTGGCAAGCGCTCAAAGACTCGGATGACGGATGCATGCTCGCTGTGGATAGGCTATACGACGCTCGCAAAATAACTGAGACGGAGATTTGGAGAAAAATTCGAGCTGCAACAGAATACAACTCAGCTAGGCTTGCCAAAAAGGCACTGCAAATCATACAGCCCAATTTTTTACCAGAGTTGGAAAGTATTTTAAAAAACCCAACCAATTTCTTGTCTCTACAAAGCAGTTCTCCTCAAAGATCCAAAGATGAGTTGATCACTTTGGCTCTCATGAGGCTTAGTGCTATTGATCCCACTGATGCAGTGCGCCAACTCCAAAACAAATGGCAATCTGTTTTGAGTAACGAACAGCGCACATGGGTTTGGGCCGCTGCAGGGCGAGAGGCAGCACTAAGAAATGACCTTAAAGCTCTTGATTACTTCGAACACGCGAGTGCTGATAAAGATATTTCAAACGATGAGTTATTGGCCTGGAAAGTCAGAGTTGCGCTTCGCATGGATACACGACCACGTTGGGAGATGGTTGACTCCGCTATCAGCGCAATGAGTCCAACTGCGCAAAAAGATCCGGCTTGGGTTTACTGGCGAGCAAGGGCACTACTGGCTAAGAAGCCTCAAACGCCTCAAATTACTCAAGAAGCACAAAGCTTACTTAATTCAATTGCCAGTGTGAGAGGATTTTATGAACAACTAGCTCTTGAGGAGCTAGGCAAAAAAATCTTCATCCCAAATAAAGTTGATCCGCCAAAGCCTCAAGAACTTATCGACGCCAAAAGCAATCCAACGATCAGACGGGCTTTGTATGCAATTAATTTAGGTCTCAGGTCTGAGGGCAATAGAGAGTGGAATTACGGAACCAATTTGGTGGACAACACTGGGCACGCCGGCGGGATGAACGATCGTGAGTTGCTAGCAGCGGCGACATTGGCCTGCGAGTTAGAGATATGGGATCGATGTGTAAACGCTGCTGAGCGTTCAAAGACCATAGATCCAAGTCTTCGTTTTCCGATGCCCTTTAAGGAGCTGGTTCTCAAGCGCACCAAAGAAATCGATCTCGACCCTGCCTATGTGTATGGTCTTATTCGTCAAGAAAGCAGATTTGTAATGGATGCCAAATCGACCGTTGGCGCCTCCGGCCTGATGCAGATCATGCCAAAGACGGCAGTTTGGACAGCTAAGAAAATAGGCTTAATCAATTTTAGACCCGAAACACTGAGCTCAAGAGAGGTTAATATTTCAATTGGAACGGGTTATTTAAAACTTGTCCTCGACAGCTTTGACGGCTCTATGCCTATGGCAGCGGCTGCTTACAACGCAGGTCCTAGTCGGGTCAGACACTGGCAAGAGGGGAGTATCGTAGAAGGCGCCATTTGGGCAGAGTTCTTACCGTTTAACGAAACGAGGGATTACGTTAAGAAGGTTCTCTCAAATACCATTAATTATCAGAGCATTATTACTTCTGAGCCACAATCTCTCAAAGCTAGGCTTGGAATGGTTGGCCCCATGGACGCATCTAAAGCTTCGCTTGTAAACCCAGATCTTCCTTAAATATTTTTTAATATAAATTAACGATTTGCTTTTTAAAAGTACCGAGTGACAATGAAATTCTCTTTACCTACCACTGTAGCCAATTTAAGGATTGTTGCAAAACCAATACCCCACATTTGCGTTTTTGCGGGTTTGATGACTCCAGGCTTTTTAGTGGCGCAAAATATCCCTGCCTCGCCCACCAACACCAACACCTACACAAATGCAGTATCAGTTGGCTCAGAGAACACAACGCTTGAGAGCGTACAAGTCAATGGTGGTAAATTAGCGATCAAACAATTTGATACACCAGCATCCACGTTTTTTGTAGACCAAAATACGGTCTCAAACTCAGGCATTCAAGTCAACCTCTCTGACGCCCTTAACTTGGCCCCAGGTGTCGTCTCTTTAAACAGAAACAACTATGCACAAGACATTCAAATCTCAATTAGAGGATTTGGTGCTAGGACTGCTTTTGGACTTAGAGGAATAAGACTGATTACGGACGACATACCTGCAACCATACCCGACGGACAAGGGCAAGCCTCAACGGTTAGTCTGACATCTGTAGATCACATTGAGGTGCTCTCAGGCCCTCTTGCCCAGCTTTACGGAAACTCCTCAGGTGGAGTGATACAAACTTTCACAAAAGAAGCAGGGCCAGTTGCAACCGCTCAGGTTCAAAGTTATTTTGGATCCTATGGAATGCAACGCTTTGATTGGCAACTGTCAGAACGTTTTGGAGCAGCAGAGAATAAAAGTTCACAAGCATCCACCTCCAAACTAGGCATAGTTGCGGATTACAGCACCTTTAAAACCGATGGATGGAGACAAAACAGTTCTGCACAAAGAAATCAAGTCAACTCCGTAATCACCTACGATCCACAAGAGGACACACGGTTTAAAGTGGTGCTTAACTCATTCAATATGCCTTTGGCTCAAGACCCGCTTGGGCTTAACCTGACACAGTTAAGAGCAAATCCGCAGCAAGCGGGTACCAACGCACTTTTGGACTTAACTCAAAAAACGGTTAAACAAGACCAAATCGGATTGGTCCTGCAGCAAAAGGTATCTTCAAGCACGCAGTTTCAAGCCAGAATTTATGATGGCATCAGAGACACCAATCAAACACAAGCCTCCTCCTGTGACCCAAGTAATTTAATCTACCCTACATGCACAAGCACCCCCCCCCAAACAGGTTCTTGGATAGCACTTCAAAGAAACTTTAACGGCGTTGGGTTGCAACTCAAGGGTCGCGATTTGACCTCGACTCTGCCTTGGGAGTGGTTGCTAGGCTTTGATTATGATCGTTCAACTGAGAGCAGACAGACTGGCAAAACAACGACCGGAACGTTGACTTCTACGGGTGCTTATTTACAAAACGTTGCCACCAATAGTGACCTTTTTTTGCAAACAAATTTATTTCTCAATGAGAGTTGGACTTTAACTGCTGGTATCAGACAAGACCATGTAACCATCACCAACACAAACTTCTCAACGCCTAACTACGGCGGAGCATCAACATTTACCAATACCAATCCTGTGATTGGCGTGACTTTGCATGCACTTGACAATGTCAACGTATATGCAAACGCGGGGCTAGGTTTTGAGACACCCACAACGAGTGAGACCGCTTATAGTCTACCCAGTCCAATTACAGGACTGCCTAAATCCGTATTCAATACAGGACTTAAAGCCTCAGAGAGCCACAATTTTGAAGTTGGAACAAAATGGCTCGAGTCCAAGACCACTCAGTTAAATGCTGCTTGGTTCTTGATAAACACCTCAAACGACATCATCAGCGCATATTCATCTGGGGGACAAACTGTCTACCAAAACGCTGCACAAACCACTAGAGAAGGTTTTGAGTTCTCACTTAGAGATTCCTCCACGGGGCACTTCAGACAGCAAGCCTCAATCACCCTCATGCGAGCTCAATACGACACCAATTACTTTAACGCTCTAAATCAGTATCAGGCTGTTGCAGGTAACATGCTCCCTGCGATTCCCAAAGAGTCACTCTATGCTTCGATCGCATGGTCCCAGAAAGGATTTGTATCCATGGGCAAAGCGCCACTCTCAGGAGCTGAAATAGAAGTTGACTTGAGCGCGAGATCGAATATGTGGGCAAATGACTCCAACTCTACAAGCTCCTCAACCAATGGATACGCGCCTGGCTACGGGGTGTTTGATATAAAACTGCATGAGCGTTTCTTAATTGATCGCTCAACTCTAGATGCCTACCTATCCATCAATAACGCAACTAATTTAAATTATGTTGGCTCGGTAATCGTGAATCAAGCGAATGCTGGCTATTTCGAGCCAGGCCTTCCCCGCAACTTTATGCTGGGGTTAAAGTTTTCGATGCCTCTATAAGTTTTTTGTATAAAAATGTTACGTCTTTTTTAGCAATACACTTCGTCGTCTACAGTGTAGATTGTTAATTTTGTGCATATCAAGATGTGAGATATGATCTTAGTTGATATTCAATCTAATATGGATGCAAATGCAACCGTAAATGCAACCGTAAAAGTGAAGCACGACTTAGCTTTTGGTACTGCAAAACGCGTAATTGCTAAAATGCCTATTTCGAACGTTTTGACACACATTGATCCTGTTTAAGGAAATTTATATGACAACTGAGCAATCTTACGATAGCAAATCTATCTATTACCACTGGATCAGTGCTTTGTTGATTTTCTTACTATGGATTATTGGTCAAAACATTGACTCATTTGAAAGAGGTGACCCTAGAGTCATTGTCCGAAGTATTCACATTATGCTGGGCCTAATTCTTGCCCTCGTCTTTATTTTGAGACTTACATGGAAGTTTACGGGCGCTAGAAAACTTGCCCCCTCTGATGATGGAGTAATGGGAAAAATCGCAACAGGTACTCACCATTTGCTTTACTTACTAATGGCTGCAACCATAATTTTGGGAATTGTTGCAGTTTGGGTTCGTGGCGATAATATTTTTAATTTCTTTACGGTTCCCGCCTTCGACCCATCCAATGAAGATCTACCAGATGATGTCGTCGACTTTCATGGTTTATTAGCTAACTCTTTACTGATCCTGGCGGGTGGTCATTCCTTACTCGCTATTTGGCATCAAAGAATAATCAAAGACGGTCTTTTAAAAAGGATGTGGCCATCTTTGAAATAGTGCCTTACTGACATTTAAGTAATAACGATTGGTTGGTAACAATGAGAAGTTTAAATCCTAACCTTCACACCTTGAATGCTAAAAACTTTAGAAGAAGAAGTGATTAATGCTTAAGCCAGGACTCATCTAATAGATTTCATCACTTACTAAACATCCTAAGAGTTGTCAACTGACCGTTATTGGTTAATTCAAAAATCACCAACTCACCTGAGCCTGTCTCAACGCCCAGTAATGCAGATATATTGACTTCGTGAGTGACCAGGACCAAGGGCAGACTTTGATTTGACCGCAGATAATCAACGATGAAACATTTATTTTTAGAAATTAAATGTAACAGTCGAAGATTGTATTGATCTTGTAATTTGAGATGAGTTTCAAGGTGTTGTTATATCAAAACCTTTTTATTGAATTGATTTTCAAAATTCTAATTTGCACTTCTAAAATCATTATGCAATATTTAGGTGCATATATGGACTAAAAAACATGCACCACAACGGCGCATATTCACAAATTAACACAGCATTTAATCAAAATTTCAATACAAATCTAAGCACTGGTCGTGGCATACATCTTGCGAAACTAGGCATATACATGTTTAGTGATCAATGGAAAATGTTATTTTTAAGTTTTGATTATTTTTGCCTTTTATTACCAGTGCAGTGACTTTCACGTTGCTATTTTTAATGCTACAAATTTTTAAAGATTGAATCGCCCATAGCATGTCCTCTACACTTCAATCCATTCCCGATTTAGGGGGGCCTGCACAGTCTCTTCTAAGCGTTAAGGGTTTAATCAAACACTTTCCTCTCAAAGGCGGATTGTTAGGCCGAAGTCCCGGCAAAGTTCAAGCTGTATCTGGTGTAAGTTTTGAGGTCCGCAAAGGTGAAACACTAGGCATCGTGGGCGAATCGGGTTGCGGTAAGTCAACCACCTCACGACTCATCATGTCCCTTATGCAACCTACTGCAGGGGAAATTGTATTTGATGGCCAAACGGTTGGTTCGCGTGGTCTACCGATGAAAGAGTACAGACGCCAAGTGCAGATGGTTTTTCAGGATAGTTACTCATCTCTTAATCCCAGAATGACCATCGAAGAATTGATTGCTTTTGGTCCACGTGTACACGGAGTTGACCGACAAAATGCAATCCTCTCTGCTCATGATCTATTGGCTGCGGTTGGACTTAATCCAGAACAGTTTGGACGCCGATACCCGCATGAACTCTCTGGTGGTCAGCGCCAAAGGATCAACATTGCGCGGGCACTTGCTTTGAAGCCGCGGCTTCTGATTCTTGACGAGCCTGTGTCTGCTCTAGATAAATCGGTTCAAGCTCAAGTGCTTAATTTACTCGTCGATTTGAAGGCTCAATACGACTTGAGCTATTTATTTATTAGTCACGACCTAAATGTAGTGCAGCATGTGTCCGACCGAGTACTTGTCATGTATTTGGGTCGAGTTGTCGAGATTGGACCAGTAGACTCCATATATACAAGTGCCGCTCATCCCTATACAAATGCATTGCTTGCAAGTCGCCCCTCTATGGATCCAGATCAAAGGCGAACCGAGCCGCCACTCTTTGGAGATCCTCCAAACCCAGTAAATCCACCAAGTGGTTGCCATTTTCGTACGCGTTGCAAACATGCAGAGCAAGTTTGCAGTGAGAGTGCTCCTGAGATGAGTGCATTAGGAGGAGATCACCTTGCGGCTTGCTTAATGGCTGGAAAAAATAACGGTCACACAAAATCTCAGAGTATCACAGCATGAAGAACACCAATGAGCCATTGGTCCAAGTTAGGGATCTGAAAGTCCGTTTTGTATCAAAAGATACAACTGTTCACGCTGTCAACGGAATTGATTTTGATCTGGACTCACACGAGACACTTTGTGTACTCGGTGAGAGTGGCTCGGGTAAGTCGGTCATGCTTCGCTCACTCATGCGTCTTAATCCTGCGAACAAAACCGTCATCTCTGGTACATTGCGGGTCAATGGACAAGACTTGGTCAGAGCAACTGAGAGACAACTCTCAGATTTGCGGGGCCGGGTTGTGTCTATGATTTTTCAAGAACCCATGACCGCATTAGATCCTGTTTTCAAGATCGGCAGACAAATCGCTGAGACCATTATTCGCCACGAAGGCACCAGTCGCGCTGAAGCTGACAAAAGGGCTCTTGACTTACTTGAACTTGTGCAAATACCCTCCGCCAAAGAACGTCTTAACGCATATCCCTTTGAGATGTCAGGTGGACTGAGGCAAAGAGCGATGATTGCAATCGCGCTGGCATGTAAACCAAAGTTACTTTTAGCCGATGAGCCAACGACAGCGCTAGATGCGACTGTGCAAATACAAATACTTTTATTACTGCGAAAGCTGCAAAAAGAATTAGGAATGGGCGTTATCTTTGTCACCCACGATCTAGGAGTTGCAGGAGAAATCGCTGACCGTATTGCAGTCATGTACGCAGGCAGGTTTATTGAGGAAGGACCAACTAGCGCGCTGATGCGTAGTCCCCTTCATCCCTACACCCAAGGATTGCTCGGTGCTACTGTGCATCCAGGCATGAGGGGCTCCAGACTCATCACCATCCCTGGTGCACCTCCTAATTTAGAGCAACTAAAAGAGGGCTGCGCATTTGCGCCTCGCTGCACAAAAGCACAGTCCATTTGTCTAAACCAAACGCCAAAGGCCACGCAAACATCACCGGGTCGCAGTGCTCGTTGTGTACTCTTAGCTAATGCAGCATAAGTTATAAATATATAAATGAGAATTTTTCTGTGATTATCTACCTTCTACGCCGAATCCTCTACACCATCCCGATCGCACTCGGGGTTAGTTTGATTTGTTTCATGCTTGTGCACATAGCACCTGGCGATCCTATCAACGCCATTGCGCCCCCCGATGCGCCCCTTGATGTGGTTGCACAACTTAAACACGAATACGGACTTGATAAACCCTTACCTGTGCAATTCAGTATCTGGCTGATCCATGTTGCACAAGGCGATTTAGGGCACTCCCTCGTTACTGGTCGCTCTGTTTGGGAGGAGCTTAAGGACGCCATTGGGAACACTTTAAGACTCTCACTTGTTGCAGCGACGATTGGTTTTTTTCTAGGCTCGGTATTTGGCGGAACTGCTGCCGCATTTCGTGGCACCTGGATTGATCGCACCTTGGTCGCTCTAGCAGTTACTGGAGTGTCCTTGCCTCATTATTGGCTCGGCATGGTGTTGGTTGTTATTTTTGCTGTGCTGTTAAATATACTGCCGGCAATGGGCGCAGGACCTGGTGGAATGGCCTGGATTTGGGATTGGGAGCATATGCAGTTTCTTATCCTACCGGCTGTAACGCTGTCTGCAATCCCCATGGGAATTATTACTCGCACTGTGCGTGGTATCGTAGTTGAAGTACTAAACCAAGACTTCGTTACCACACTCAGGGGCAAGGGCTTACTTAAAAGCCACATATTCACTCACGTACTCAAGAACGTTGCCCCGAGTGCCTCAGCAGTGATGGGCCTACAACTGGGCTACTTAATGGGCGGCTCTATTCTTGTTGAAACCGTGTTCAGTTGGCCTGGGACGGGTCTGTTACTTAACAATGCCATATTCCAACGAGATATTCCAATGCTTCAGGGCACCATCCTAGTTTTAGCAATGCTTTTTGTATCGCTTAATCTAATTGTCGATCTGATCCAAACTACTTTAGACCCAAGGATCAAACGTTCATGAACAACGCTACAACACAAAGGATGGGTAACCCAAACGAGTCTGCGCCTCTCAATAAAGCAATCAGCACAAATAAGAGCAGAGGATACTGGCAAGGCGTTGCACTTAGGCTATCTCGGGACAAGACAACGATAGTTTTTTGCGTGATTCTTTTTTTAATGTTGTTAGCAATTTTATTTGGTCCACTTCTTAGCCCTCACGACCCGTTTGAGGGAGACATGATGGGTCGCTTAAAGCCCATTGGATTTGAGGGCTTTGTGCTTGGAACGGATGAATTGGGGCGTGATATGTTGACACGTCTTTTATACGGCGGGCGAATATCTTGGTTTTTAGGTATTACGCCTGTTGTCGTAGCTTTCACAATCGGTGGGCTACTGGGCGTTGTAGCAGGCTTTGAAGGTGGTTGGGTGAACACGATGATCATGCGGATCACAGATGTGTTCTTTGCCTTTCCTTCCGTTTTACTAGCGGTCGCTATCAGTGGTGCTTTAGGGGGTGGGATTTTCAACGTTATCTTATCTCTCACACTCGTCTTCATCCCGCCCATCATACGCGTCGCTGAAGCCGTCACAACAAGTGTTCGAGAGCTGGACTACGTAGAAGCTGCAAGAGCCAGTGGCGCAAGCAACTTCATCATTATTCGTGAGCACGTGTTGCCCAATGTGCTAGGACCCATCTTCGTATACGCAACCAGTTTAGTCAGCGTATCGATGATACTTGCTGCTGGGCTGTCTTTTCTCGGATTAGGTACCAAACCACCAGATGCGGAGTGGGGATTGATGCTGAACACTCTTCGCACAGCCATTTACACACAACCACTCATCACTATTTTGCCTGGCTTTTGTATTTTCATGACCAGTATTTGCTTCAACATGGTCAGTGACGGATTGCGCTCGGCAATGGACGTGAGGGCTTGATGCATATCTTTTAATCGTTCAAATATTCACCTTTCAACTCTTTCAACTCTTTTAACATTTCACATATTCAAACACTGGAGAATCAATTATGAGTCCTCGAATCTTGCGTCTCGTTTTCTACCGATTAGCAATCGCTTTGACACTGAGCACCTCCTTGATGCAGGTGTCCCCCAGTCATGCTCAAGGTCAATTGCGAATCGCCATGACTGCTGCTGATATTCCGACCACAACCGGTATGCCCAATAACGGATTTGAGGGCATGCGCTTTTTGGGATATCCCATTTTCGAGGGTCTGATTTTATGGGACCTGAGCCGTGCAGACAAATTAGCCACCATTCGCCCTGGATTAGCTGAGAAGTGGGAGCAATTACCAAATGACAAGACCACTTGGATTTTCCATCTCCGCAAAGGGGTCAAGTTCCATGACGGCACTGATTTCAATGCCGATGCGGTGATCTGGAATTTGGATCGATACTATAAAAAAGACAGTCCACAATTTGAGGGAGCTGCCACGGGTACGGTTCGCGCTCGCGCACCCTTGCTCGCCAGTTACAAAAAAATTGATGACAACACGGTTGCTCTAACAACAGCCAAACCGGCGTCCTATTTCCCCAACATGGTGGTGTATATTCTTTTCACCTCTCCAGCCTCTTTTGAGAAAGCAGGAAAAGACTGGGCAAAAGTAGCCACACTCCCAGCGGCAGGTACTGGACCTTTTCAAATCTCCCAAGTCATGCCCCGCCAATCCGTTACTTTAGGCAGATACGACGGATACTGGGACAGTGCACGCAAAGCTAAAGTTGACTCTGTACTGCTCCTTCCCATTCCAGAGGCAAACACCCGTTTAGCAGCACTGCGTTCAGGTCAAGTAGACTGGATTGAAGTACCGCCACCAGATGGAATCCCTTCTTTGAAGGCCGCTGGTTTCTCAATCGTAACTAATTCATATCCTCATATTTGGCCTTGGTTTTACAACATCGCGGCGACCAACAGTCCCTTTAAAGATGTTCGCGTTAGGCAGGCTTTGAATTACTGTGTTGACCGCCCCGCTTTAGTCACAATGTTGAACGGTATCGCAGAGCCTGCTGTTGGAATGCTCAAAGCAAACGATCCAGCTTTTGGTAAACCAGTCAACCGTTACACCTTTGATCCAGCCAAGGGCAAAGCATTACTCGCAGAAGCTGGCTATAACGCCCAAAAGCCACTCTCCTTTAAAGTCATGATCTCCAACTCTGGATCTGGACAAATGGTACCTTTGCCAATGAATGAAGCGATTCAAAGAAATCTTAAACAAGCATGTGACGTTGACGTCAAGTTTGATGTCAATGAGTGGCAGGTTCTCTTCTCCTCTGGCCGTCTGGACCCAGACAATGCAGGACTACACGGCTCAATGGCTTTAAATATCAGTTCACCAACAACAGATATTGCCATGTTTGAAAGGTTTTTTGCTGCGGCCAACTTTGCGCCAAACGGCAGTAACTTCCCTCATTGGAAAGATGATAAATTTGAAGCTGCTATAGACGCTGCTGGAAAGGCAGCTGATGAAGCGACTAGTCAAGCCACCCTTCGCACAGCGCACGAGCGTTTGGTTGATGATCCGCCGTGGCTTTATATCGTGCACGATTTAAACCCACGCGCGATCAATAAAAAAGTTACCGGAATGGTCTCCGCTCAGTCTTGGTTTGTAGATTTAACATTGGTTAGTCTTCAGAAATGAAAAATGATCCCACCCTTTTACCAGCTTACGAACTCTCCAAAGAGATTGTTGCTGGTCGACTCTCGCCTGTAGATATCATGGACGCTCAGTTAGCCCGAATAGAGCGTTTAGATCCCAAACTACATGCTTTCATTGATGTATATGCACCCGAGGCTCGTCTTGCCGCGGAGGCTGCAGATAAAGCCATACGCTCTGGACATTCTCTTGGCCCCTTGCACGGAATACCAATAGCTGTGAAGGATATTATTGACATCGAGGGCAGAGTCACAACGGGTGGGTCAGCAACACGTCTTAATCACAAGGCATCTACTACGGCAACTGTTGTGCGGCGGTTAATTAGCCAAGGAATGATCGTGCTTGGAAAGACACATACAGTTGAGTTAGCTTGTGGTGCGTGGGGTACCAACCAACACATGGGTACACCTTGGAACCCTTGGGATGCAAATGTACACCGCACCCCCGGTGGTTCTAGCAGTGGCTCTGGTGTTGCCGTTGCAGCCAGACTTGCGCCTTGGGCGCTTGGAACGGATACGGGATGCTCTGTTAGGCAACCCGCTGCTTGGTGCGGTATCACGGGTCTAAAAACATCGATGGGCAGAATCAGCACTTACGGAATCTTGCCACTGAGCACAACACTAGACACACCTGGGGCGATGGCAAGGACTGTAAGGGACGTTGCAATTCTTTACGAAGTGCTTCAAGGGGCAGATCCAAAGGATAAACAAACGATAGGGCGCCCCGTCTCTGACGTGATGCCCACTCTTGAGGGGGGGGTTAAGGGTCTGCGCCTTGCGCGCTTACCCGAGCAAGAGAGACTTGGAGTTGATCAAGATGTTCTAGATGCATATGACAATTCTTTGAAGCACCTCGAGGGTTTAGGTGCAGAAATTGTTGATATTAAACTGCCATTTCCGTTAGAGATTTTCTTATCTATTACAAGCATTACCATGGGTGAGGCCTATTTCCTTAATAAAGCGGTCGTAGAGGATCCAAATTCAAAGATGGATGAATCTGTTAGGAAAAGAATGCTCAGTGGTGCAAGTGTTTCGACCCGTGAGTATTTAGAAACACTCAGTCGGCGTGAAGAGATGAAGCGAGAGATGAACGCAGCAATGAAAGGGATTGACGCGTTCCTCACGCCGAGTACTCAGACAGCGGCCATTGCACTTGATAAAGTCGATCAAAAAGAGCAACCCACGCGTTTCCAGCGCTTTGTGAATTTGCTTGATTTATGTGCTTTATCCCTACCAAATGGTTTCACAAACGAGGGATTGCCTTTGTCACTCCAAATCGTTTGCCAAGCGTACCAAGAAGCTAAGGCTTTGAGGATTGGATACGATTATCAAATGACAACAGACTGGCATGAGAAATTGCCAGTCTGCATTTAAGTTGTCTGCTTGAAAAACTTAAAAACAATTAAATAAAAGGCTTAAACGGTAGAAATATCAATTTAAGTACCTATATTTTTAGGGTTGAGTACGTATAAGAGGCTCTTTGGCTTGATACTTGCTGAAAATGACTAGATTCAGTAAATCAGTCCATGAAACTTAAGCATTCCCAAAATACCCCCTCTACAGCACTCAAGATTGTTGTTGTGGTTCCTGATTTGGATATTCAAGATCCAAGTGACGAGCACGCGATTACCCAAGCTGAGAGGTCCAGAGCGCTTCGTATTGGTTTACTTGAGAGCGGCTTCAATTTAATTGCATCACTACCTGCAGATGTTTTTTTAGCTGATCGAATCAAACAACTTCAACCCGATTTGATCATTGTTGATGCTGAGTCTGAGGCTCGAGACGCTTTAGAGCATGTGGTTTTTGCTACCAGAGACGAGCGGCGTCCAATCGTACTGTTTACAGATGACAAGGACACTTCACACGTTCGGGACGCTGTGGCTGTTGGGGTCAGCGCATATATTGTGGATGGGCTGGCAAGCAAACGTATTCGTCCCATACTTGAAGTTGCGATGGCGCGTTTTGAGTATGAACAAAATCTGCGCCTTGAGCGTGATGACGCGCGCAGTGCACTTCAAGAACGCACCTATATTGATAGGGCTAAGGCTTTACTCATGGAGCGACTTGGGCTTAGCGAAAAAGTTGCGTTCAACAAACTTCGCAAAGCCGCGATGGATCAAGGTATCAAATTAGGAGAAGTAGCAAAGAGAATGTTGGATATGGCTGACCTGTTAGGCTGATATGCGGGGCTGATATGCGGGGCCGACCTCTTGGGCTGACTTTTTAGGTAAATTAATTTGACAGGATAATTATTGTGTACCTTCCAAATTGTTTACTTAAAAACAATCCTCAGCATCAATTTGGCGCTTGCCTTTTGGTGTCAACATGGTGCAAATCTTACAAAACGCACCAAGCACGGGAGATTTCTCTCCATTTTTTGAACAAACTTCAGGCATCATTTTTGCATCATTCATCTTAATGGGCTAATTTAAGCTCAAGGACAAAGGCGTCCGCATACCACTTGTTTCTCCAGGTGGTGCGCGGACGCCTTTTTCGTTTTTGGGAATTATTTAAGGAGTAATGATATGTCTGATCTTTTGGAGACCCCCATGAGCCGCCGTAAAGTTTTGCAAGCCGCTACAGCCACAGCCCTAACAATTGATCCCGCGTTGCGCGCCGCAGTCTACGCTGGTGGTTCAGATAAACCAGAAAAAGAAGAAGTCAAGATTGGCTTCATACCCCTCACCGATTGTGCAAGCGTAGTGATGGCATCAGTCCTTGGTATAGATAAAAAATACGGCGTCAAAATCACCCCCTCAAAAGAAGCTAGCTGGGCGGGCGTGCGTGATAAATTAGTGAGCGGTGAACTTGATTTTGCGCACGCACTCTATGGTCTCATATACGGTGTTCATTTAGGTACTTCAGGTCCTAAAAAAGATATGGCTGTTTTAATGGGTTTAAACCAAAACGGACAAGCCATTACTTTGTCTAAAAAACTTGCTGAAAAAGGGGCTGTTGACGCGCCTAGTTTATTAAAGTTAATGAACGACGAAAAGCGTGAATATACATTTGCTCAGACCTTTCCGACCGGCACGCATGCAATGTGGTTGTACTACTGGTTAGCCAGTGTGGGAATTAACCCCCTCAAAGATGCAAAGGTCATTACGGTTCCTCCTCCTCAGATGGTTGCAAATATGCGGGTTGGAAATATGGATGGCTACTGCGTAGGTGAGCCGTGGGGGCACCGTGCAATTGCTGACGGTATTGGGATCACTGCTTGCACAACACAAGATATTTGGCCTGATCATCCAGAAAAAGTACTAGGCACATCTGCTGAGTTTGTAAACAAATATCCCAATACTGCCCGCGCTGTAACTGCGGCCATCTTAGAGGCCAGTAAATGGATCGACACTGGGTTACAAAACAAACTAAAGATGGCTGAGACCATCGCTGATAAAGCTTACGTTAACACCAGTGTGGACGTGATCAATCAACGCATCTTAGGTCGCTACCAAAACGGTTTGGGTAAGACTTGGGATGATGCGCATTGCATGAGATTTTTTGCAGATGGGACAACCAACTTCCCCTACCTATCGGACGGCATGTGGTTCTTAACTCAACACAAGCGTTGGGGTTTAATTAAAGATCATCCTGATTATTTGAAAGTGGCCAAAGAGATCAATCAAATTGATATCTACAAGGACGCTGCAACAGCAACTAAAACACCGATTCCAAAAGATGTGATGCGCACGTCTAAATTAATTGATGGCGTAGTGTGGGACGGCAAAGATCCAAAGAAATACGCAGACAACTTTAAAGTACACGCTTAAGGTACAGATATGAACGATTTTTCCAAGCAACGCATCCTCAACGTCTTGGCGCCTCTAACGGGATTGGCTTTGTTGGTAGGGTTGTGGTCAATAGTGTCCTTAACAAGTACCAATAATTTCCCTTCCCCAAAGGACACTTTATTGCAAGCAATTGAAGTCTTTAAGGATCCTTTTTACAGCAATGGCCCCAATGATCAAGGTGTTGGTTGGAACGTTTATAGCTCTTTAAAGAGAGTCGCCGTTGGCTTTGGCTTGGCAGCACTTGTAGGTATACCTATGGGATTTGTGATTGGCCGGTTTGAGTTTATGTCACGCATGTTCAATCCCCTCATCAGTTTGCTTCGTCCGGTCTCCCCTCTGGCTTGGTTGCCTATTGGGCTTTTGGTGTTCAAAGGGGCTAACCCAGCTGCGATTTGGACCATATTTATTTGCTCCATTTGGCCCATGATCATCAACACTGCTGTGGGTGTGCAACGCGTCCCGCAAGATTACATGAATGTGGCTAGAGTACTGAACCTCTCAGAGTGGAAGATCATTCGTAGCATTTTATTTCCTGCAGTTTTGCCCTACATGTTGACTGGGGTTCGTTTGGCTGTTGGAACAGCGTGGCTGGTCATCGTTGCTGCAGAGATGTTAACAGGTGGAGTGGGTATTGGCTTTTGGGTTTGGGACGAGTGGAATAACTTGAATGTGAAGAACATCATTATTGCTATTTTTGTGATTGGCATCGTTGGATTAATTTTGGAATACGCGTTGATCAAGATTGCAACCGCTTTTACTTATGAAGAGGTGAAGTCATGACCGAGTCAATGAACACCAAATATTTAGAGATACAAAACGTCGCTCAAACATTTAAAACTGCAAAGGGTAATTTCCCAGCCCTAAGGGATATCAACTTGACAGTGGCAAAGGGTGAGTTCGTTGCTTTGATAGGTCACTCAGGGTGTGGCAAATCTACTTTGCTGAACTTGATTGCTGGTCTTACGATGCCAACACAGGGCCATTTGATTTGTGCAAACCGAGAAATCGCGGGCCCTGGTCCAGAGCGCGCCGTGGTCTTTCAAAATCACTCCTTACTGCCTTGGCTAACTTGTTTTGAAAATGTCTATTTGGGCGTTGAACGAGTCTTTGGTCGTAACAACCTGGTTGACCGCAAGACCAAGGAGGATAAAGCTCAATTGATTGCTCGCACACAAGCTGCACTTGAGATGGTGGGTCTAAGTCAAGCCGCTCAAAAGCGTCCTGGCGAAATATCGGGTGGTATGAAACAACGCGTTGGTATTGCAAGAGCCCTAGCGATGGAGCCACAAGTACTTTTGATGGATGAGCCTTTTGGCGCACTCGATGCTTTGACCCGAGCAAAGCTCCAAGACGAGTTGCTTGGGATCGTCGCCAACACACAAAGCACAGTGGTAATGGTGACCCATGATGTTGATGAGGCAGTGCTCTTATCTGACAAGATCGTGATGATGACCAACGGTCCATCTGCAACGATTGGTGAGGTCCTAAAGGTTGATCTACCAAGGCCACGCTCCCGGGTGACTTTGGCCGATAACCCTGCCTATTTAGGCTATCGCAAAGCAGTGATTGATTTTTTGTATACGCGACAAGTTCATGTGGAGAAGGTATGAAAAAAATGAACCTGGTAATGGTGGGCAACGGCATGGCGGGTGTGCGCTCTTTAGAAGAACTGATCAAACTCACTCCCGAGCTCTACAACATAACTGTCTTTGGCAGTGAGCCCCACCCCAACTACAACCGCATTTTGTTATCTCCCGTCCTCGCTGGAGAGCAGCAATTAGATGAGATTATTCTTAACCCTCTCAGTTGGTACAGCGACAACGGGATTACTCTTCACACAGGTTGGACTGTCACAGAGATTGACCGTGTCAAGCGTATTGTCTACGCAGAAAACTCAAAAGGAGATAAATGCAGTGCGCCCTATGACCGCTTAATCTTAGCAACAGGCTCCAACCCTTTCATGCTCCCCATCCCAGGACGGGAGCTAGAAGGGGTGCTCGCATACAGGGATATTGCCGACACTGAGGCAATGATCGATGCGGCTACTAGATACAAAAATGCTGTTGTCATCGGTGGTGGACTGCTCGGCTTAGAGGCTGCCAACGGTTTGATGAAACGGGGCATGAAGGTGACGGTTGTGCATGTTGCGGATTGGCTTATGGAGCGTCAACTTGACAAGACTGCGGGGCAGATGCTTCAAAACTCACTTCAAGCAAGAGGTATGCAGTTTAGGATTGGCGCACAAACTCAGGCCTTAGTCGGAAACCCTAAAGGAAGAGTTGAGCAAGTTTTGTTCAAAGACGGCACTTACGCCGCGGCCGACCTGGTTGTAATGGCTGTAGGAATTCGCCCCAATACGGCATTGGCTGAGAAAATGCGTCTTCACTGTGACCGCGGAATTGTCGTCACTGATACGCTGCAAACAGTCACCGATCCACGGATATATGCTGTGGGTGAATGTGCTGCACACCGTGGCATTGCTTACGGCTTGGTTGCGCCTTTGTTTGAACAAGGTAAAGTCTTGGCAAACCATTTGGCCGAATACGGTATTGGTCGTTACACAGGGTCTTTGACTTCAACTAAATTAAAAGTAACAGGTATAGATTTATTTAGTGCTGGTGACTTTATGGGAAGTAAAGACGGATTGACTGAGGAGATCATCCTGAGCGATCCAAAAGAAGGGGTTTATAAAAAACTTGTCATTCGAGACGATCAGTTGATTGGTGCTTGTTTGTACGGGGACACGGTTGACGGTAGTTGGTATTTCAAACTACTAAGAGACGGTAGAAATATTGCGGACATACGTGAAAAACTCATGTTTGGTGAATCCAACATTGGGGATGTAGGTCACGAGGGTCACAACAAAGCAGTCAGCATGCCAGAGGGTGCTGAAGTGTGTGGTTGTAACGGCGTAAGTAAGGGTGCGATATGCAAGGCTATTAAAGAAAAAGGTTTGTTCACACTGGACGAGGTACGCAAACAAACCAAGGCTAGCGCGTCTTGCGGCTCTTGTACTGGTTTAGTTGAACAAATTCTCATGTTCACTGCAGGAGGTGACTACTCAGCAACTCCCAAGAAGAAGGCAATTTGTGGTTGCACAGACAGCTCGCACCAAGAGGTACGGGACGCAATTAGAGAGAAAAAATTACTCACAAACGAGGCGGTTTTTAAAGCCCTTAACTGGCGTCACCCGAGCGGATGTGCAAGTTGTAGACCTGCTGTGAATTACTACCGATTGAGCAGTTGGCCAAAAGAAGCGTTAGATGATCCGCAAAGCCGTTTTATCAACGAGCGCAGTCACGCAAATATCCAAAAAGATGGCACCTATAGTGTGATCCCGCGGATGTGGGGAGGAGAGACCACAGCGGATGAGTTGCGCCGCATAGCCGATGTGGTTGATAAATACAAAATTCCAACCGTCAAAGTAACTGGTGGACAGCGTATTGATTTGTTAGGTGTTAAAAAAGAGGACTTGGTTAATGTCTGGAAAGACATTGGTATGCCCTCAGGTCATGCATATGCCAAAGCTCTTCGAACTGTTAAAACATGTGTGGGCAGTGAGTGGTGCAGAATGGGCACTCAAGATAGTACAAAAATGGGCAAGGACTTAGAGCGTGCAATGTGGCGTATGTACGCTCCACACAAAGTAAAGTTTGCGGTCTCAGGATGCCCACGCAACTGCGCTGAGGCAGGCATTAAAGATGTTGGCATCATCGGCGTGGACAGTGGCTGGGAGATGTATATCGCTGGCAACGGGGGCATCAAAACCGAAGTAGCTCATTTCTTCACTAAACTAAAAACTGAAGATGAAGTACTCGAGTACACAGGCGCTTTCATGCAACTCTACAGAGAAGAGGGTTGGTACTTAGAGAGAACGGTCCACTACGTGAACCGTGTGGGTTTGGATTATGTGAAGAAAAAAATCTTAGACGATGTGGTGGGTCGTAAAGCACTTTGGGCGAGATTACAGTTCGCACTTGAGGGAGAGCCTGATCCGTGGTTTGAATTTGACAAGGCACAGGTCGATACCCGACAGTTTGAGGCCATATCAATCTAGTACCTATTTAATAACTGTTTAGTATTCTTAAGCTCTATTTTTTGTGGGAACTCACCATGTCTGAATGGAAAATAATTTGTAAGGTAGAAGACATCCCCATGCTCGGTGCACGTCGTGTTCGCAGGGCCAGGGGTCATGAGGTAGCTGTATTTCGCTGCGAAGAGAATAAGGTCTTTGCCCTACTCGACCGGTGTCCCCACAAAGGTGGACCGCTTAGTCAAGGGATTGTTTACGGTGAGACCGTTGCTTGTCCCTTGCACAACTGGCAGATCGGTCTTTCAGATGGATGTGCTAAGGCGCCTGATGAGGGTTGCGCTCAACGATTTGAGGTTTTGGTGGCTAACGGGGAAGTATCCTTGAACATCAATGAGCTCAATTCTCTAGCACTTGAATAAAAAATAATTGAATAAGGTATGAAAGAAACCCGCTCTACCTGTCCTTACTGTGGTGTAGGTTGCGGCGTGATCATTGAGTCAACTGGCGAAGAGATCACGGGCGTACGCGGAGACCCCCTGCATCCAGCAAACTTTGGTCGTTTGTGCAGTAAGGGGGCAACACTTCATTTATCAGCCAGTTCGGTCTTAGCTGCTCAAACTCGCTTACTACAACCCATGCATAGAGTAAAACGCGGAGAACGAGCCTTGGAGGCAGTGACCTGGGATAGCGCGATGAATCTGGCTGGCTCTACCATGGCCAACGTTATTCGAGAGCACGGAGCAGATGCCGTTGGTTTTTATGTATCCGGGCAACTGCTCACTGAAGAATACTATGTGTTCAACAAATTGGTGAAAGGTTTGATTGGCACCAATAATATCGACACCAACTCTCGCCTATGCATGAGCAGTGCGGTTGCGGGTTACAAACTCACGCTTGGCGCAGATGCGCCCCCTGCTTGTTATGACGATGTCATGCACACGGACTGTCTTTTTATTGTTGGAAGTAACACCGCCTTCGCACATCCTGTTTTGTTTAGAAGAATTGAGGATGCCCGTTTAAAAAATCCAAATCTAAAAACCATTGTTGTAGATCCAAGGCGCACTGATACGGCCAGTACTGCTGATTTGCATTTACCTATTCAACCCGGAACTGATGTTGCACTTTTTCACGGCATGTTGAATTTGATGTTAAGGGAGGGATGGACAGACACAGCCTATATTAATACACACACAGAAGGATTTGAAGCACTTCAAGAACTGGTTAAAAATTACACGCCGAGTAGCGTGACATCACTTTGCGCGATCACTCCCGAACAACTTATTCAAGCTACAAGGTGGTTTGCTGGAGTAGACGAGAAGGGCCATCGCAATAAGAATTCAAGCACACTTAGTCTGTACTGCCAAGGATTGAATCAATCGAGCAGTGGTACCGCTAAAAATGCCTCACTTATTAATTTGCACTTGGCGACTGGACAAATTGGAAAGCTTGGTGCTGGCCCTTTCTCACTAACTGGACAACCCAATGCAATGGGGGGTCGCGAGGTTGGGGGCTTGGCTAACTTGATCAGTGCACACAGAGATATGAGCAACCCTGAGCACCGCAGAGAAGTTGCAGCTCTTTGGGGCATCGAAGATGTGCCAGCCCTTCCCGGTAAAACTGCAGTTGAAATGTTTGAAGCCGCTGCGGACGGTCAAATCAAAATGCTATGGATCGCTTGTACCAATCCAGCGCAGTCTATGCCCAATCAAAACGCAGTCCGCAGGGCGTTAGAACGCGCTGAGTTTGTGGTTGTACAAGAAGCATTTGCAACATCTGAGACATGCGAGTTTGCTGATCTTTTGCTGCCTGCAAGCACATGGGGTGAGAAAGAAGGTACGGTGACCAACAGTGAACGAAGGATTACCAGAGTGCGAGCAGCTGTTGCTGCACCGGGTCTGGCTAAACAGGATTGGCAAATTGTTGTAGATTTAGCTGCTCGTTTAAGGCGGGAACCTGGCTTTGAGGATAAGAGCAATCTGCACATGTCTTACAGCTCACCTGAGGAAATATGGAATGAACACCGCGAATCTACACGCGGACGTGACTTAGATATTACGGGTCTGAGTTACGCGCATTTAGAGAATACTCCGGAGCAATGGCCCATGGCTGAGGGCTGTACAAGCGGGCAAGCGCGTTTATATGGAAACGGAGTATTTGCCACTTCCAGTGGTCGTGCCAAATTTGCAGCACTACCCTATTTGCAAACTGCAGAACAGCGCGATCAGCGCTATCCATTTGCACTCAACACTGGGCGAATACGAGATCAGTGGCACGGCATGACGCGCACAGGCTTGGTTGACAAACTCTTTGGTCACGTTCCTGAGCCAGTTGTTCAACTCAGTCCTTTGGACATGCAAAGGCTGGGTCTAAGAGACGGAACATTGGTCCACGTCACCAGTAAACGCGGCTCTATAGTTCTTCCAGCTCAAAGCAGTTCAGACCAAGGGGCTAATCAAGCATTTATTGCTATGCACTGGGGAGCTGCTTATTTGAGCGGGCGAGATCATCAAAATAAACCCTTGATGGGTGTGAACGCGCTCACCACTTCCACATTCTGTCCCACCTCCAAACAGCCTGAACTCAAACATTCAGCCGTCAAAATTCTTAAAGCAGAGCTCCCCTGGAAACTATTGTCGGTTGCTTGGATCGATCAAAAAGAGGTGCAAACTGTATTGCAAAGTCTGCGCTCCCTGATGGTGGAGTTCGAGTTTGCTAGCTGCACGCCGTTTAGCGAATCAGCGGCTGAAGGCGCAAAGCGCAGCGGTGTTTTATTTCGTGCCGCTTGTAGCGAACCCCCAGGAACAGAAATTCTATTTGCGATAGAGAAGATTTTAAAATTTAATGGTACCGAGAGTTTGCGATATTTAGATGCAAGAAGGTGTCAGTTGCGAATCATTCGTTTGCAAAGTAATTTAGGTACACAAAGCAATAATAGCTATCCAACTCCCCAAGTAAATACACCCTCCTCAGATGATACCCAGCTTGAGGCCTTTATCATTGCAGGGGATACGTCATCTGAGGGTTGGCTTAAAACATTACTTCAATCAAAATCATCCACCAAAAACTATGGTCGTCGCTTACTGATGACGGGCAGCAAAGCACCAGTTGCATTGGCAGAGACTGGCAAAACAGTGTGTAGTTGTGTAGGTGTTAAAGATATCGCTATTCTGGAGCACTTAAAATTGAGCGAGGGTGGCGCACACGATCAAAAACTCACTTCATTACAAAGCGCACTAAAGTGCGGTACTCAATGCGGTTCCTGCGTACCCGAGTTACGAAGAATGATCGATCAAACCGAGGTTGTAGCTGACATTACATAAAGTAATTTATCACAACACAACAGACTCTATTTAACAACATTCATAAAATTTCGTTGCCGCATTCTGATGTTCTGATTCGTATTGCTTGCATGAGATTTACAACGAATATCTTTCCGTCTCCAATTTTATTTGTTTTAGCTGTACTTACGATAGTTTCTATAACTTCGTCTAAAGTTTCATCTTTGACAGCTATCTCCAACTTTATTTTTGGTACCCAATCATACTGATACTCAGCGCCTCTATAGACTTCTGTACGTCCCTTTTGTCTACCAAAACCTTCCACTGTAGAGACCGTCATGCCCTGCACGTTAATGAGCTCCAAAGCAGACCTAACTTCATTTAGTTTATGAGGTTTGATGATAGCGATGACCCATTTCATACAGGTGATTGAGTTGGTTTAAATTGTGCTGTGAACCATAGACCTAATAACTGGATAGATTTGATTTGACCACTTTTTTCCATTAAAAACTCCGTAGTGACCAACTCCGGCTTGGAGGTGATGGGTTTTCATATAAGGTGGGATTTTGGAGCAAAGGTCCTGTGCAGCCAAAGTTTGACCGATTCCACAAATATCGTCCCTCTCCCCTTCTACGGTTAAGAGAAATGTTTTTCTAATACTCTCAGGTTTGATGAGCCTGCCCTTAAAGTAAAGCTCGCCTTTGGGTAACAAATGCTTTTGAAACACGTTTTCAACGGTTTCCAAATAAAAATCCGCTGATAAATCCATAATTGCAAAATATTCTTGATAAAACTCTTTGATGAGATCTGCCCTCTCATCATCGCCGTTTATCCTATGTTCCATCATATCGGCAAAAGATTTTTTATGCCTCTCAAGGTTCATATTTAAAAAAGCCATGAGTTGTAGGAATCCTGGGTACACGGCTCTCCCAGATCCAGGAAACTGTAGCGGTACAACTCCAATCAGATTTTGCTTAAACCACTGAATTGGCTTACTCATGGCAAGTTCATTAACTTGGGTGGGGTTAATCCTGGCGTCTATGGGTCCCGCCATTAATGTAAGGCTAGCGGGTACGCATTCGTCCTTGTCCTCGGCAAGCAAGGCAGTAGCGGCCAAACACGCAACAGTGGGTTGACATACCCCCATTAAATGAATACCAGGTCCTAGATACTTTAAAAATGTAATGATGGTCTCTATGTACTCATCTAGACCAAACTTTCCTGCCTTATAGGGAATGTCTCGAATATTTAGCCAATCCGTTAAGTAAACATCATGGTCTTGTACCAAGGTCTGAACGGTGCCCCTAAGTAATGTGGCGAAGTGACCTGACATGGGGGCGACCAATAAAATTTTGGGCAACTCTGTTGACAAATCTTTCTTGAACCTCCTTAGAGTACAGAAATCAGTACTCGTGATAACGGTTTCTATGACAGGATAGATCTCTGCATTTATTGAAGTTACAGGCTCTATATTGAAGGGTGGGCACTTGTGGGTCATTCCAAGCAGAGAAACTTGCTCGTAATAAGCGGCCATTTTTCTAATCGGGTTTAAGTCACTGCTTGCATTCCAAGACTTCAATACACAAGATGCACCATCGGCAAATAGCCTAAGTGGGTCACTTAAATTGGCCATGAACTGATAGTTTTGATAGATCATCAAACCGCCCTAGTTGGTATTTTTTTAAAACATTAATTAATATTTTAAGAAATGAAGCATTTCTTATGCCTATGAATTTGATCTATTTACGCACCAACATGAAGATTTATTTATGGCATATAAGTTGCACTGAAAAACTATGCCTCAATATTAAATATTAGATCAAATGACCAAAACCACCCTCACCATCAGCAGTAAGAATTACTCGTCTTGGTCACTCAGGGGGTGGTTGATGGTTAAGATGGCGGGTCTGGAATTTGTTGAATTACCTATACAAACTGATACCGCAGATGCAAGAGCAGAGCTCTTGTTGTTGTCCCCCTCCATTTTGGTTCCCTGCCTAACGCACAATAAAGTTAAGGTTTGGGACACACTCGCTATTGGGGAATATTTAAACGAGATTGCACCAAAAGCAAATCTTCTCCCGTCCAATCAGGTGCACCGCGCGCACTGCAGAGCTATTTGCGGAGAGATGCATTCAGGGTTCTCGGCCATGAGGTCCTCCTTGCCCATGAACATCAAGGCAAAAATAAAAAGCTTTAAAGTTTGGTCTAAAGCCGAGGCTGATATCGAGCGCATAAAGGAAATCTGGAAACATTGTTTATTAACTTACAAAGGTCCTTATCTTTTTGGTAAGCACATGACGCTTGCCGATGCGATGTACGCACCAGTTGTAATGCGCTTTAAAACATACGGGATAGAGCTAACGCCTGCGTGTATGAAATATTGTGAACAAATCATTGCCAACCCTTTTATTAAGGAATGGATTGAAGCGGCCCAGGCAGAGCCTGATGATATTGAAGAACTTGAAGTGGAGTATTAATCATGAATACAGTTGCAACAATTGAAAGTGATACAGATTTCGTTCATACAAAGGTGGCGGACACTAAGTTTTTACCAGGAGGATTAAGAGACTTCTTTCTCTACAAGGACTTGGGTGTATCAACAGCAACAAAAGGAAAAGTTATTGCTCACGTGGTCAAAGCCAACCTTGCCCCTGAGGAGGGCACAGGCTGGCATTATCACGTTGCAGAGTTTCAAATTGTTTATATGCTCAAAGGCTGGGCTAGGTTTATGTACGAAGACAAGGTCACTTTGGTTGCCGAAGGAGACTGTGTTCACCAAAGACCTGGCATCGTGCACTACCTATTTGACTACTCTAAGGATATGGAGTATCTGGAAATTGTTGGGCCTGCTGATTTCGGATCTATTTCCGTTGAGGGCCCTTGCGCAATACCTCCTTGCACGCCTTGGAATTAAATAAGCGCAGACTGATTTGTTATGTGTAAGTGGTTGCGGTTGCTATTGATATTGCCGTAGCTATTGAACTTGCGCTGCTTAATCTGACGCATTGTTAAAACGTTTCATAACTTAGTGCGTGCCTGATAACATCAGGCCCCTAATTAGGAAGCAAGCGTATTTAAACTTATCTTTGACTCTATTTTTGTTGCCAACCATGAGATTGGAAAGCAAATCACGAAGTAAATCAAAGCAACACTGCTGAATACAAGAAAAGGTTTAAAAGTAACATTAGAGATCATACTTGCGGATTTTGTAAGCTCTACAAAACCTATCACTGATGTTATTGCAGTTCCCTTGATAAGTTGAACCAAAAATCCAACTGTGGGTGCGATGCTGAGCTTATAAGCTTGAGGAAAAATTATATATTTGAGCTCCTGTATAAAATCTAGGCCCAGACTCTTTGCCGCTAAACTCTGCCCCTTTGGTACAGCCCGAATACAACCGCTCCAGATCTCTGTTAGATAAGCAGCAGCATACAAAATAAGAGCTGCACTTGCAGATATCCAAACAGAGGTATCAATTCCAAATAAGGCTAATCCGAAATAAAAGAGAAAAAGCTGCATCAACAATGGTGTACCTTGAAACAGTTCAACGTAGAGGCTAATCAAGACACATAAAGGCTTAATCTGGAGAAGCCTCAAAATCAACAATACAAATCCAATCAATCCTCCTCCAAGAATTGCGATGACAGACAGCACGAGTGTCCACCTTGTAGCCAGGAGCAGGTTTCTTAAAATATCCCAAAGACTAAATTCAATCATGAGATACCATGCCTTTGAAGATCACTTGCCTACCCACTTTATTGAGCAACCAACGGATCGCGATCGATAACGATAAATAAATAAGGGCGGCAGTGATAAAGGATTCAAAGGCTCTGAAGTTCCTGCTTTGAATCAAATTTGCTGAGTACGACAATTCCTCAGTCGATATTTGTCCGCATACAGCAGAACCTAACATGACAATAATGATTTGAGAAACTAAAGCAGGCCAAACTTTAAACAGCGCAGGAGGAAGCACGACATGCGTGAATATTTGAACGGGTTTTAGTCCCAAACTCTCACCCGCCTGAACCTGTGCGGGCGGGGTTGCCTCCAAACCTGCTCGAACGATCTCGCAGGAATATGCGCTTAAGTTAATGACCATTGCCAGTACGGATGCCACCTCTGCACTGAGTCTAAGTCCAAGCGCTGGTAAGCCAAAGAAAATGAAGAACAGCTGGACTATAAAAGGCGTATTTCTAATTAATTCGACGTAAATCAGTATCAGTTTATCGAAGACTCTGGAAATCTTGTTTTTATGCAAATCATGTCTTCTTCGCGCCGCCTCTAGCCTTGCCCAGGCCATAACTACGCCTAAGCTCAAGCCAAAGATACCACTCAAAGCGGTCAATCCAAGCGTCCAGACAATACCTGTTAACAGCAACTGCCACTGCTCAAAGACGGCCCAAAAGTCGAATGCGATATTCACAAGCTAATCAGTGTTTATGTAAATGCAAAAGAAAATTTAAATTACTCAGGAAGTTCACCCGTACTTCTTGAAAGCCACTTCATTGACAATTTTTCTAAATCCCCATTTTTATGGGCTGCGCTGATGATTTCGTTCACCTTTGTCCGAAGTGAGTCTTCCCCTTTTGCTACACCAACAAAACAGGGTGAGTCTTTAATTAAAAGCTTGTACTCAGCACCCAGTTGAGGGTTCTTTTGAATCATGCTCGCAGCGACAGAGGCCCCAGTTGCGACGACCTGCACTTGTCCAGCAACGAACGCGGCTACAGTGGAACTGTTGTCTTCAAAGCGTTTGATTTGAGCGCTTGGAGGCGCCAATTTGGTAAGCTCAGTATCCTCTAAAGCGCCTCTGGTTGCGGAGATGGTTTTACCGGCTAAATCATTAAAGCTCTTGATTGAAAGGCTCTTAGGTCCGTACACAGCCTGATAATATGGAGCGTAGGCAAAGGTAAAGTCAATGACTTTTTCACGATCTGGATTCTTACCCAACGTGGAGATCACGAGATCAACTTTTTTAGTTTGCAAATAAGGAATGCGGTTAGGACTTGAAACAGGTACTAGTTCAACTTTAGCGCCTAATTTTTGAGCAATATACTGGGCCATTTCTACATCAAGGCCTTGGGGTTGCATGTCCAAACCAACAAAACCGTAGGGGGGGAAATCCGTTGGGATGGCTATTTTGATGGATTTGGATTTCAGGATTCCATCCAACGCATTTTGAGCATTAGATCCGCTTGCAAAAGCAAACATCGCTACAAATAAAAAACACAGTCGTAATAAATTTAAAAAAGATTTAGTCATTTAATTTCTTAGTTTAGTTAAAAATAGCGAAGCTTCAAATTTGTTTGCACTCATTAATTCTACATATCAATTACTCACCCTTTGATTAATCCTAAGTCTGTCAGCCTCTATTGCCGCAAATTCGGTATGGATTATTGAATTCTTAACTAAAGTTCATGTATTTAAAATTAATAAAGTTTTAAATATTTTTCTCTCAAAATCACAACCCTAAACAGTATCAATGTTCTCAGAGTTTTGTTGCATAGCCCACATTTTTGAATAATGCCCATCCATTGCCAATAGTGTGTGGTGATTGCCACGCTCTAGGATCTGGCCCTCAGACATCACCAAAATTTCGTGCGCATCAACAACAGTTGAGAGCCTGTGGGCGATGACTAATGTTGTCTTATTTTGTGCTGCCGTTTGTAGCTCGCTTTGTATGGCTCGCTCATTTGCACTATCAAGAGCCGATGTTGCCTCATCAAAAATCAAGATCTGCGGATTTTTTAGAAGCGTTCGTGCAATTGCCACCCTTTGTTTCTCACCCCCCGAGAGTTTTAGGCCTCGCTCTCCCACCATGGTCTCGTAACCTTTGGGAGTTGAGATGATAAAGTCATGAATCCGGGCTGACTTAGCAGCCTCCTCGACCTCTTCCCGAGTTGCACTTGGTCTGCCGTAGGCGATGTTGTAGTAAACCGTTTCATTAAAGAGCACCGTATCTTGTGGGACTATACCCACAGCTCGTCTTAGACTTGCTTGCGTGAGCTCTCGAACGTCTTGATCGTTGATTTTTATACTGCCACTTTGAATATCGTAAAAACGAAACATCAGTCTTGCAAGAGTTGATTTGCCCGAGCCCGAGGGACCGACAACTGCGACAGTTTTACCGGCCGGTATAGTGAAATCTATACCTTTCAATATTTCTCTATTAGGCTCGTAACTAAACCTCACGTCCTCAAAACGTACGGTCGGCGCTGCACTCAGCCTTAATTGTGTTGCACGGGGAGTGTCGGCAATTTCTTGATTCTTATCCAGTAGTGCAAACATGCGGTCCAAGTCGGTCAAGCTTTGCTTTATTTCCCGGTAAACCATACCAAGAAAATTAAGCGGAATATAGAGTTGAATCATGAATGCATTGATCATGACCAAATCCCCTAAGCTCAAACGGTGTTCAATAACGCCAACAGTTGCCCTGTACAAAATAGCAACTAGTGCACAGGCGATAATTAACTGTTGACCCGTATTGAGCAAGCTAAGTGACCTTTGAGCTTTGAGCCTAACATCACGAAGACGAACGAGGCTTTTATCGTACCTCTCGGACTCAAAAGCTTCGTTGCCAAAGTATTTAACTGTTTCATAGTTAATTAATGAGTCAACGGCCTTGGTGTTTGCTGCAGAGTCAAACTCATTGGCTTGGCGTCTGTATTTGGTTCGCCACTCGGTCACGACAACTGTAAAGTAAACATACAACGTCAAAGCAACCACGGTGATAAGCGCAAACCATATATCGTACTGAACTGCCATAACTCCAAGGACTAGAGTGACTTCGATGAAGGTTGGAATGATGCTGTAAAGGGAGTATGAAATGAGTGATTCAATCCCTCTCACACCTCGTTCAATATCTCTAGTCATCCCCCCTGTTTGACGCTCTAAGTGAAACCTCAAACTCATGCCGTGGAGATGATCAAAGGTTTGCAATGCAATACGTCTTGCTGCACCTTGGGTTGCTTTGGCAAAGACGAGTTCTCTGAGCTCTGTAAAAGCCGAGACACTGAGTCTAAGAAGTGCATAACTGAGCAACAAAGCGACTGGGACCAAAACAAAAGCGTTATGCAAATAACTCTCAAAATTGCTGATGGCTCCTGCATTTGAATCCAGAGTACCCAATGCGTTGTTGACAGTCTGCGTATCAACGGCTTTTGAACCTAACTCAGCTCCAGTCTGAGTCACAGTATTGAGCGTATCAACCAATTTTTTCAGAACTATGGGCACACCCACGTTGGCTACTTTAGCACCGACCATGAAAGACAAGGCTGCCATCACACGCCATTTGTATTCCCAAAGATAGGGAAATAAACGTTGAAGAGTTTTCCAGTCTCGTCCTGGCTCTGACCTTGAGGGCGACTCTTTGGTTGAACTTGGGCTATGGGGTGAGTGAGCGCTTGAGGAGTTTGATCTCATTAAAATAAAAATAATTTAAAAAAAGAGGTGGGAGTTATGAAGAATGTCAGTGCAAGGTGTTAATCTCTATACGGTTTAGATCTCCTCACTGGGCAAACTGCTGATCAACCGTCAACGAATTAAACCCCTTTGCAGAGTTAGCAAATTCTTGTGCTTAATGTACTGATTAACGAAAAAACCATCGAAGGCGTCACGCTCTTCACGCTTTCTTAGAAAATCGCTCATGTCTTAGAAAATAGCTCATGTTATTGTTAATTTCAATCGATTAAAAGTACATCATAATTGCAATCTAACACTTTTATTGATTTAGTATTAAATAATCTCAACAACAAGATTCTAAACAAGTCCTGACAATAACGGCCCCATAAATCTAAGTTTTATTCTCGTCGTAAAAAAGTTTAATGATATTCAAATTTAATTGTTTTGTGAAAAAAGGAACTCACGAATAATGTACTCAAACACACTTCAACAAAATTCTCCTAGGCCATTGCCTCCCAGCACCAAGGAGTTGGTTTTAAAGGTGATCCCCATGCCCGCAGATTGCAACCAATACGGGCTCATCTTTGGGGGGTGGGTGATGGCACAAGTTGATTTAGCAGGTTCGGTACTCCCCTTTCGACACGTAAAGGGGCGGATCACAACGGTTGCTGTGAAAGAGTTTGTTTTTAAAGAGCCCGTGCGTCTGGGAGACTTGCTAAGTTTTTATGCTGAAATTATTCGCATCGGTACCACCTCCATCACGGTTGATGTTGAAGTGTTCGCTGAGCGAATAGATTCAAACGGCAAGCACGTCAAAGTGACTGAAGCTACATTAACGTATGTAGCTGTTGATGAGAACGGCAAACCCAAGCCCGTTCCCAAGTTAAAGTAAAAGGTCCTTTTTTTATAGCCCCGTGAAATCAGGCTTTCTTTTTTCTTTAAAGGCTTTCATCGCCTCAAGGGCTGCTGGCTCGGTGAGCATTTTTGAGAATATCTCTCCT
The DNA here is from genome assembly GCA_903910745.1 of uncultured Burkholderiales bacterium. Lineage (GTDB taxonomy): Bacteria > Pseudomonadota > Gammaproteobacteria > Burkholderiales > Burkholderiaceae_C > Limnohabitans. The sequence goes on along the minus strand of CAIWAO010000128.1, from coordinate 44,338 downwards.
TCCTCTTTAACGCGTTTTTGCATCTCGGGGATGAGATGCCCTTTTAGGAGTATCTTGGTCTCGAGTACTGACTTAAGTGGCTTAGCAGCCAGCTTTAGCGCCTGTCTTTGCACAAAATCTTTGAGCTCTGTTGGGGGAATAATTTGATTCACCAGTCCAGCCTCCATAGCCGCTTCAGCCATAAAGGGCTCACCAAAGAGCAATGCCTGTGCTGCCCGTTGATAGCCCATCACTTGAGGGGCGAGTATGGAGGACGCCGCCTCGGGAGAAATACCCAGGTTCACAAAAGGCATAGAGAACACTGCATTATCACCCGCATATACCAAATCACAATGAAAGAGCAAGGTCGTCCCAATCCCAACAGCGGGACCACAAACAGCCGCAATCAAGGGTTTGGGAAATTGGACCAAGGCCTGTAAGAATTTAAACACAGGCGATTGCAAAGTACTTGGCGGATTTTCAATAAAATCTGAAATATCATTGCCCGCACAAAACACGGTCTCACTGCCTTGTATCACCAACACACGAACACTTGGGTTTTCCTGAGCTTGCGTGAAAAGATTTGCAAGCTCCGCATACATCGAACTCGTGAGTGAGTTCTTTTTATCTGGACGATTTAGTGTGAGTGTACAAACACCGCCTTGCTCATGGACTAAGATATCTGACATGTCTGTGTTTTCCTTTGAATATTTTTAAGCTTACACTTTGTGGTTAAAGGTATTTTCTCAGAAGTGTAGACTCGTTACTCACCGAGCCTTACTCTCAAATACCCTAGAAATTATTAAATCAACCCTTCAAACCTAGTAAAAATTCAATGGAATCAACACGCATTATCGCCATTCGCCATGGGGAGACTATTTGGAACACACAGGGCAGGATTCAAGGTCATATTGATATTGGATTGAACGAGAAAGGCAAGGAGCAAGCGCATTTGGTTGGTCAAGCTTTCTCCACTTCAGATATTATTGTTGATGCAATTTACTCTAGTGATCTGCAAAGAGCTTTCAGCACCGCAGAGCCTATAGCACTTGCTACGGAATTACCGATCACTAAGGACTCCAGACTCAGGGAGCGTCACTTTGGGGACTTTGAGGGCAAAACATGGATTGACATTGATGAGCACTCACCCGAGGTGTCCATAAAATGGAAAGAACGAGATCCAGTTTGGCGCCCAGGTGAGGGGTCTGAGAGTTTGTATGATTTAGATGCCCGCGTTAAAGTGGTGGTGAGCGAGCTTGCGAATCGTCATTTGGGATCTCAAATTGTGATCGTCTCCCACGGTGGTGTGATGGATATTTTATACAGATGGGCGACAGGTCAAGATATTCAAGCCCCGCGCACTTGGTCCATTGAGAACGCCGTGATCAACAGACTTTTATGGACGCCAGGTGGGCTTAGTTTGCTCAGTTGGGGAGACAAAGAGCATCTGGACTCCATTTCAAAAGACGACAGCGCGGCTTAAGATAACTCACGCATATCTAATCAATTTCCAACCCGGGCTGTAGCCCTTTAGGAGGGGTGACTCCCAAGTGTTTATAGGCAGCAAGCGTTGCGATTCGACCTCTGGGCGTTCTTTGCAAATAACCTTGCTGAATCAAATAAGGCTCTATCACATCTTCTATGGTCTCTCGCTCCTCGCCAATACTTGCAGCCACATTGTCAAGTCCAACGGGTCCACCGTCAAATCGGTGAATCACGGCTTCAAGTAATTTTCTGTCCATCACATCAAATCCTTGAGGGTCCACATCCAGCATCGCCAGGGCTGCCTTGGCAATCTGCTCATCAATGATGCCCCGGCCCTTTACCTCTGCGAAGTCTCTGACCCTTCTTAGCAAGCGATTGGCAATACGAGGTGTCCCTCTTGAGCGGTTGGCGATCTCAAAACCTCCGGCCTCATCCATCTGCACTTTTAGTAATCCTGCACTTCGGATCACAATTTTTTGCAACTCCTCAGGGGTGTAGAACTCCAACCTTGCGACGATGCCAAAGCGGTCTCTGAGTGGATTGGTAAGCATTCCTGCTCTGGTTGTTGCACCCACGAGCGTGAAGGGCTGCAAATCTAATTTAATACTTCTCGCAGCAGGCCCCTCTCCAATCATGATGTCGATCTGATAGTCCTCTAGGGCGGGGTACAAAATCTCTTCAACAACGGGCGATAGACGGTGGATCTCATCGATAAAAAGCACGTCGTTTTTTTCTAGATTGGTTAAAAGTGCGGCTAAATCTTTGGGCTTCTCGAGCACGGGTCCGCTGGTTTGTCTAAGGTTTACGCCGAGTTCATTGGCGATGATATGAGAGAGCGTTGTTTTACCAAGTCCTGGAGGTCCAAAGAGCAACACATGGTCAAGCGCCTCACCTCGTTTGGAGGCGGCGCTGATGAAAATCTCCAGTTGCTCCCTGACCTTTTTCTGGCCCACATAATCACCAAGGAGCTTGGGACGCAGTGCACGCTCAACGGCTTCCTCATTGGGACTTGCTGGAGTTGCAGAAACTATACGCGCGGGCTCGGGCGTAGAAAAATCATCCGTTTGAATACTCATTTAGAAATAGCCCTAAGTGCTGCTTTAATACCGTCTGAGACTCCAATATCTGCTGGCAATGCTTTCAAAGCAAGCACCGCATCGCGCTCACTATAGCCAAGTGCAACGAGCGCTGACAAGATATCGTTTTGTTTATGATCTCCTACGCCAAGCGTTATACCCTGACCTTCAGGGGCAATAGCATCAGCCATTTTGCCTTTGAGTTCAAGCAACAAACGCTCAGCCGTTTTCTTACCTATTCCTGGAATCTTTGTAAGTCTAGCGCTTTCTTGGGTTACGATGGCGTGGGTAAGCTCTTGAACACTCATGCCAGAGAGTACGCCAAGGGCAGTTCGGGGACCGACACCTGAGATTTTAACGAGCTGTTTGAAAGCGGCTTTCTCTTGGGGGGTTGAAAAGCCGTAAAGAATCTGGGCATCCTCTCTGACTACGAAGTGAATCAAGAGTTTGACACGCTCCCCCGTTTGGGGCAGTTGGTAAAACGTACTCATGGGTACATCGACCTCATAGCCGACACCCCCGCAGTCCACTAAAACTTGAGGGGGATTTTTTTCTAGGAGAATACCGTTTAATTGACCAATCATTAACCAGGTCCTTAAAAAACACAACTTTAGAGATTATCCCTTGATACTTAGACACGCTTTTACACCATCAAACAACACCCGCTTGACAAACCTTTGCGGGCCTGTTGATTCGCACCTGCGCACCATTGAGATAGGCACGCAAACCAAAATCGCGCACAGACATGAGCACTTCAAAGTAGAGGGTACCAAAACCAATGCGATGCGTGCGATGGAGATCTTACAATCAATTTATGAGATGGCGGCGCGTCCAATATCACAGGACAAGGTGCAACTCATGCTTGCCGAGGATTTAGGCTCACACACGGATGTTTGGGTTGGCGCACTAAGGCCTAAGGGCACAAGAAAAGTGGCCACCCAAACCCTCATCAACCCACATACCCAGGATGTTCCAACGCTACTCACCAAGCGCGCTGATCTTAAGGCAAGGTCTACCAATCAAGCGCATTATTTAGATAGTATTGCACAGCATGACATCACCTTTGGTATTGGGCCAGCGGGGACGGGTAAAACTTATCTCGCGGTGGCTTGCGCGGTGGACGCGCTTGAAAGGGCCAGTGTTCAACGCATCATCCTGACCCGCCCCGCAGTTGAGGCGGGTGAGAAATTAGGTTTTTTACCTGGTGATTTAGGTCAAAAGGTTGATCCCTATCTTAGACCTCTTTACGACGCACTTTATGACTTAATGGGGTTTGACAAAGTACAAAAAGCATTTGATCGCCAGACCCTTGAAATAGCGCCTCTTGCATTCATGAGGGGTAGGACTCTCAACCATGCGTTTGTAATCTTAGATGAGGCACAAAACACCACCCCCGAGCAGATGAAGATGTTTCTCACACGCATGGGGTTTGGGACTAAAGCAGTTGTGACAGGGGACGTCAGTCAGATTGATTTACCAAAGGGTCACCCAAGTGGGTTAATTGATGCTGAGCGTGTGCTAAGACGTGTTGAGGGAATTGGGTTTGCTCACTTCACCTCCAAGGATGTGGTTCGTCACCCCTTGGTCGCAAGAATTGTGGATGCTTACGCAATTAAAAGATCCCCTGATGCAGAATAAAAAATTCCAAACTATGCCATTGAAAAACAAGACGACTAAGACCGTAAACGCTCTAAACCTGATAGACATTGATGTTCAGTTCTCTGAAGAGTTGGGCGCTGAGGAGATAAATTTATTCAAATCTGTCTTTAAAAAGACTCACCTGCAAAGTTGGGTCAATTGGGCGCTAGACCCAGGCGATGCTCACCTAAAGGAATTAGCAATTCGCATCGTTGGGTCTAGGGAAGGCAGACGAATCAATAAAGAGTTCCGTGCCAAGGACTATGCAACGAATATCTTGACCTTTAATTACTCAGAGGTGTTCAACGTGCAATCAGATTTAGTCCTTTGCGCACCCGTTGTACTTAAAGAGGCTGTCAAATTAAAAGTGTCGCTTAAGGAGCATTGTGCTCATTTGATTGTGCATGCAGTCTTGCATGCACAGGGCTACGACCATGAGACCAACGAAGCGGACGCGTTAATGATGGAGTCCTTGGAGAGTTTACTCATGATGTCGCTTGGGTTTAGCGATCCTTATCTGTGCTAGAGGATTAAACTGTCTTTTTTTAAAGACGTGGGTCCGTTGTAATCACATCAGAAGAGTCAACGTGCGCCTCTACGCCGCTGGGTAAAAGCTGTATGGAAGCGCGAAGCCCAGGGATGGCGGTCATCAACGATTTTTCTACATTTCCCCTAAGCGTTGCCGCTTGCTCTAGTGTCCACTCCCCCGGCATGTGCATGTGCATATCCACAAAGCGCCTTTGCCCAGCTCTTCTTGTGGTGATGTGATCAAATCTTAAATTCTGTTGAATGCCCTGGTAGTTGGAGAATTCGGCCAATACGGCCTCAATTTGAGCTTTAACCTCTGGCTCCACCGCCTCATCCATTAGGCCCCTTGAGGATTGCCAAATAAGATCAACACCTTCTCGCAAAATATTAATAGCTATCAAAATAGCGATACAAGGATCAAGGACGTACCACCCAGTGAGGGAGACGGCAACAAGACCAATGACTACCCCAGCGGAGGTCCAAACATCAACGACCAAGTGCCTTGCGTCTGCCTCTAACGCAATGGATCGGTGTTCTTTAGCAACTTTAAACATCACAAATGCAAGCGCTGCATTCATGGCTGAGCTAAGCACAGCCAATGCAATACCAATGGACAAAGCCTCAACGGGCTTAGGTGACATGAAGCGACTCACAGCGGCCCAAATGATTCCAATAGCGGCACCCATGATCAAAACACCTTCAAACCCAGAGGAGAAGTATTCAGCCTTATGGTGCCCATAAGGATGGTCCTCATCAGCAGGAGTCTCAGCCACCGAGACCATTAGCAAAGCAAACACGGCACTTGCTAAATTAACAAAAGACTCCATTGCATCTGAGAGCAAACCCACTGAGTCAGTCACGTACCAGGCATACGTCTTGATTGTGATGGTCATCACAGCAACCAAAACCGATAGCCACAGCAATTTCTTTAAAGGATTTGATTTGTAACTTGAGATCATGCTGTTAGTTTTGCGCTCTTATTTTTTAAAAAATTATGCTGAGTATGCTATGCATTCAAAGTCAGTTTGATGAACTTTCGCTTGCCCACTTGTATTACGTAGGTGCCGACATCTAACTTAAGACCTTTATCTGAAATAGTTACCCCGTCAACGCGAACGCCAGAGCCCTCAATTAATCTGTTTGCATCCCCCCCCGAGGAAGCTAAACCGCACTGCTTAAGAATTGCCCCAATACCCTGAGGGGCACCGCCAAGCGCCATCTCGGGAATGTCGTCTGGGATCCCGCCTTTGCTTCGGTTGTTAAAGTCAACTTCTGCGCTGTCGGCTTGCTCAGCGCCGTGAAAGCGTGACGTAATTTCTTTGGCCAGCAAAGTTTTGACTTCCTTGGGGTTTCGTCCATTTGCAATTTCCTCTTTGAGTTGATCGATCTGTGCAAGTGACTTAAAACTCAGAAGTGGAAACCAACGCCACATTAAATCATCACTGATTGAGAGCACTTTTGCAAACATGGAGTTTGCATCCTCACTGATACCAATGTAATTGTTTTTACTCTTGGACATTTTGTCCACTCCGTCAAGCCCTTCGAGTAAAGGCATTGTCAAAATGCACTGCGGCTCTTGTCCGTAGTCCTCTTGGAGGTGGCGTCCCATCAGGAGGTTGAATTTTTGATCGGTGCCGCCAAGCTCCAGATCACTTTTTAGGGCCACTGAGTCATAGCCCTGCATTAGGGGATATAAAAACTCATGCACACTAATGGGCTGTCCACTTGTGTAACGCTTATGAAAGTCATCACGCTCCATCATGCGTGCAACGGTGTAGCGTGACGACAACTGGATCATACCCCTTGCTCCAAGCGGGTCACACCATTCGCTGTTGTAGCGTATCTCGGTCTTTGCGGGATCTAATACAAGACTGGCTTGTTTGTAATAGGTCTCAGCGTTTTGAGTTATTTGTTCTTTAGTGAGGGGGGGGCGAGTAGAGTTGCGACCGGATGGGTCTCCTATCATGCTTGTAAAGTCCCCAATCAAGAAGATCACTTGATGACCTAGGTTTTGCAACTCTCTCATTTTGTTCAGTACAACGGTATGACCCAAATGTATATCTGGTGCAGTTGGATCAAGTCCTAACTTGATCCTTAAAGGCACTCCCGTGGTGTGTGAGCGCATCAATTTAGCGATCCACTCTTTTTCCGGAATCAACTCATCGCAGCCCTTTCGAGTTACGAGTAAAGCCTCTTGAACAGCATCGGGCAAGATTTGAGGTGAAGACTCTAAAGTGGTTGACGCACCAGAATTTGAAGTAATTGTTGTATGCAATTGATTCATAAGGATAATTTAGTACTTGCCGAGTCAAAAACAGGGCGATTTTGCGTTGATAAAAGGTATACTCTTGGTTGTTTTAGAAATACCCATCATTGAGCTAGTGGTATTGTGCCAATTAGCGCTTTGATGTGCAGATTCTTAACGGTCTACTTTTTTACTTTGTGTGATTCTACTGGTGCTGATGCTGCTACTGGTTTGATCTGCAAACAAACAACTTGCTTTGAAGTATTTCAAATCAATTATTTATATTTAACTTTGTTTAACTTTGTTTAACCGCCCCAATTCCTCCAGCGCTGCCACAAGTTCAGCCCAACACCCGGCCTCTGGTTCAGTCCATAGAGTTGGCTTGAACTTCATCGCCTTTAAAACCCATCATGGTTTGTATTGGCTTGCTGCAATGCTTTTTTTGCTGGGTGGTGCAACTTACGCGGTATCGAGTTTAAATGCACCCAAGCCTCAAGTGACACAACACGAGTTGCAGGAACTATTAAACCCACCTGGTGTTGCCGCCCAACTCAACTCCGTTTTGAATGCTGGCAAAGAGATGAGACTTTACCGGGCAGAGACAACGCGCTCAAGTGACACGGTTGAGAGTTTATTTTTACGCTTAGGTGTTGATGATCAACAGGCTGCCTCCTTTATTCGCGCAAACGTCCAACTTCGCAGGAACTTGCTCGGTAAGTCCTCTCGCCCGGTGAAGGTGGAGGTGGATTCTCAAAACAAGTTACTCTCACTGAAACTTATTTGGTCAACCTCTGAGAGTACTTACACACTAATGGAGTTGACTCGTCAAGCTTCACCTGAGTCTGAGGCAATAAATTCAAATAGTGTTTTCCAGCTGCACCAAAGCATTCTGCCTCTTCACACAACTGTTAGATTCGCTAGTGCCCGAATACAGACCTCACTTTTCGCAGCCACTGACGCGGCTCAAATACCTGACAGCGTTGCAGCACAACTCGCTGAAGTATTTGCAAGTGAAATTGACTTTCACCGCACCTTGCAAAAGGGAGATCATTTCACACTTTTATACGAAGCACTTGACGCAGACGGTGAGCCCATGGGATACGGCAAACTCTTGGGTGCTGAATTTGTAAGTGCAGGCGTAGCCCACAGAGCTATGTACTTTAAGGACAAGGGGGCTAGTGAGGGCAATTACTTTAACCTCAAGGGTCAAAGTCTAAAACGCACTTACCTTGCAGCGCCTTTGAAATTCTCAAGAATTACGAGTGGCTACAAAATGCGGTTTCATCCTATCTTACAGACTTGGAAAGCACACAAGGGGATCGATTACTCAGCACCGATTGGTACCCCTGTCCACACAGTTGGCAAGGGAGTGGTGCGGGTTGCAGGCTATATGAATGGGCTAGGTAACGTTGTTTTTGTAGATCACAGCAACTCACAAACAACGGTGTATGCTCACCTCAACCAATTCAAGGTCAAGGCGGGTCAAACCGTTGAGCAAGGACAGCTCATCGGGACTGTTGGAGAAACAGGCTGGGCAACGGGCCCTCACCTGCACTTTGAATTCAGAATCTCCGATCAGTACAAAGACCCATCCACCATAGCTCGACAAAGCGTACCTATAGTACTGTCCGGTGCGGCTAAGGCTTTATTTGACAAGCAGGCACAGGAATTTCTTATACAAATCGGCTCCACAGGCAACTCAGGGGATGATCAGGTCTCATTTTTACAGTGATTTGTAAATAATTCATTTTCTACAACGTTCACAGTCAACTGAGTCCCCTCAGACCACTGTGTCCCCGCAGACAATTGAGCCCTCTCAGACAAATTAAAGTTCAAGTCCAACTTCATAACCCCAACCCCAACTCCACCTCATGCAAGAGCTCTATATTGGCTTAATGTCTGGCACCTCCCTAGACGGTGTGGACGCAGTGGTTGTTGACTTCTCCGGGGATTTTAAAGTTTTAGGTCATGCAAGTATTCCCTTTGAGAGTGCACTAAAAGAAGATTTACTTTTACTGAATGCCCCCTCAGATAACGAAATTCACAAGGCCTATCTAATTGCCAACAAATTGGCAATCAGCTACGCCAAGTTATGCCTTGAGTTGTTAAAACAATTAGGCCTCAAAACCTCTCAGATCAGGGCCATAGGAGCCCACGGGCAAACGATTAGACATCGCCCTGGTGCATTTGATGGGATTGGGTACACGGTTCAACTGAACAACCCTGCGCTCCTTGCGGAGCTCACTGGAATTACAGTTTGTGCAGAGTTTAGAACCAGAGACGTTGCCGCGGGCGGGCAAGGGGCGCCGTTGGTTCCGGCTTTTCATAAAAACCTTTTCAGTCGAGAAGAACGCAGTGTTTGCATTTTAAATTTAGGGGGTATCTCTAATATAAGTTTGCTACCCCCCACAGACTCGGCCCAACCCTTTGGGGTGACAAGTGAACACCCCCAAGAGGTGGTTGGATTTGACTGTGGTCCCGCAAATTGCCTAATGGATGAGTGGTGCAAAATTCACACGAACAAAGATTTCGATGAATCGGGAGACTGGGCATTTGGTGGGAAAGTTATTGATCCCCTTTTGAACCTATTGCTAAAGGAGGATTACTTTCACGCGCCTGCACCTAAGAGCACGGGGCGTGACCTATTTAACATGCAGTGGTTGGATAAGCGTTTAAATCAGTTTAAGTCTGATCAAGAACACTCAGTGCAACAAAACTCCAAACAACAAAACTCAAATCGCCAAATTGACTTAGGCCTGAGCCCCCAAGATATTCAAGCCACCCTTGCTGCTTTAACTGCAAAGAGTTGTGCATTAAGTATTCAAGCGCTTGCACCTGGTCTAGTTGAGTTGATCGTTTGCGGTGGAGGTGCTCTTAATACGCATTTAATGGACTTACTATCCAAGCACCTACCCGGTGTTAAGGTGGTGTCCTCCGCGACACACGGGCTCCCCCCCCTTCAGGTCGAGGCGTCGGCGTTTGCTTGGCTGGCCAAACAGTGTATGAGAGGCGAGACTGCTAGCTTAAAAAGCGTAACGGGCGCACGAGGCGCCCGTATATTAGGTGCGATATATCAAGCTTAAATCGCTAAGATTTCAAACCGATTAAGCTGAAAAGGAAGATCCGCATCCACAAGTCGATGTGGCATTTGGATTTTTAATCACAAACTGTGCACCCTGAAGGTCTTCTTTGTAATCGATCTCAGCGCCAAGTAAATATTGGTAGCTCATTGCGTCCACCAATAAGGAGACGCCGTTCTTTGACATTGTGGTGTCGTCTTCATTTACGATCTCATCAAAAGTGAAACCGTACTGAAATCCTGAGCAACCGCCGCCTTGTACAAAAACACGAAGTTTCAAATCAGGATTACCTTCCTCTGCGATCAGATCGGCCACCTTTGCGGCTGCACTATCGGTGAAGATAATGGGATCTGGCATTTGGGTTTCAATGTTTTCTGCAACAGCACTCATAGCGAACTCCTAACTCTTTAATTGAATGTAATAGTAGCGTATTTTGGTCAACAATACCAGTAATCGCTATTTACCCAGTTTAGCAAAGAGGTTAATTGACAAACACAAACTTAAAAGCCGCGAAGCAGTTGTTAACTGCTCGCGGCTTCGTGCCGTCCAATGGACGAAAAGGGTTAACGCTTGCTGAACTGCTTGCGACGACGCGCAGAGTGCAAACCAACCTTTTTACGCTCAACTTCCCTCGCATCGCGGGTTACAAACCCTGCGGCTGAGAGTGAAGGCTTGAGTGTTGCATCATAGTCAATCAAAGCACGTGTAATGCCGTGACGAACTGCACCTGCTTGACCAGACTCACCGCCACCATGCACGTTGACTTGAATGTCAAATGTTTGGCCGTGACCTGTGAGCTCAAGAGGTTGCCTAGAGATCATGATCGAAGTTTGACGACCAAAATACTCAGCGATGTCTTTACCGTTAACAGTAATAACACCAGTACCTTTTTTGATAAATACGCGTGCAACGCTTGATTTGCGTCGTCCGGTTCCGTTGTTCCATTCACCAATCATACTGAGCTCCTCAGACTTCCAAAACTTTGGGCTGCTGAGCGCTATGAGGATGATCAGATCCTCCGTAGACTTTCAGCTTCTTGATCATGGCATATCCGAGTGGGCCTTTGGGCAACATGCCCTTTACAGCTTTCTCAAGCGCGCGACCTGGGTGCTTCGCTTGCATGTCTCGAAATGTTGTGCCATAAATTCCGCCTGGGTATCCCGAGTGTCGGTAATACACCTTGTCTAGGGCTTTATTGCCTGTGACACGGATTTTGGAGGCGTTGATGACGACAATAAAGTCGCCAGTATCGACGTGAGGCGTATAAATGGCTTTGTGTTTACCGCGTAAACGGAGGGCTGCTTCGCTGGCAATCCTTCCGAGCACCTTATCGGTGGCGTCAATCACAAACCACTCATGCTTCACGTCAGCGGGTTTTGCGCTGAACGTTGACATATTGATATCCTTGAGTGGGTTGTTGGGCCCTTTTCCACGGTCGGTGTTCTTCTAGCGAGAACCTCTTAGGTGGGGTGAAATCTTACGCCGCGGGGCCACGTTTTCGCTGCGAAGCCTTACATTATAACCCATTTCGAAGGAGTGTTGCTTTTTCGCCAAAACTTAACGATCCAGATCAAATCTCAATGATCCTCTTGCTCTTATTTGCTCGCCTCTAGGGTAAAGCCCGCAAGAGCATCTTGTCCCATGAGTTCAACCATCTGGGGCAAACAGCCCTTAAGCTGTGGCTCGAGCGTATGCGGTGGATTAATAATAAAAAGCCCTGAAGCTGACAATCCAGGTCTCTTAGGCCCTTTATTAGTTCCCAAGACCCCGAGTTGTGAGCCCATTTGACCTGACTTCACCCGCAAGGTCGTGTGCAGCCAGGGTTTGTGAACCTCTTGGGCCAGAGCCCTTAAACGTTTGGGTAAATCATGCGCCTCTGGTCTTGCGATAACTGGGTACCAGACCATATAAGTGCCAGTCACAAAGCGTCGCAGGCTGTCTTGAATGCAATTCACAACGCGAGCGTAATCGGACTTCATCTCGTAGCTCGGATCTATTAATACAAGCCCACGACGGGTTGGGGGCGGCAACAGCTTTTTTAAGCCCTCAAAACCGTCTTCTTTGTAGCAATTAATTTGCCGACCTGCTCTAAGTTGTTCGACGTGTTTTTCTAAAACACGACTGTCGGTTGGGTGAAGCTCAAATATCTTGAGCTTGTCATGACGTCTCAAGTAGTCCTGAGCGATCATGGGAGAGCCTGGGTAGACCTTTAAAGCGCCACTTGGGTTAAAGCGTTCCAACTCTTGAACATACTCTCCAAGCAGTTCCCCTAGCTCAACTTTTTTTTCACCGGCATTTTTAAGCAATAACCTTAGTCCCTCGTCAGCCTCTTTGCTCAACTCGGCAGCGTCACTGTCAAGACGGTAAATTCCAGCACCAGCGTGGGTATCCACGACAGAAATGCCCACCTCTTTTTGGATCATGTACTGAATAATTGCAATCAACGCGGTATGCTTAAGCACGTCCGCGTGGTTTCCTGCATGATAAGCGTGTCTATAACTGAACATACTCTGATGTTAACGCTTTATGAGGGCGAAATTAACAACGATGGACAATAGCAAATGATCTTTTAGAATCTTTTGCATAGATTCTTACTTTTAAAATTTTCGTTTTTCGTTTTTATTTTTTGTCTTCATTTGCAAAGGAAGTAAATCACAATGGCTTTATACGACGACAACTCTCTCTCAATTGGTAACACCCCCTTAATTCGTTTGAACCGAGTAACAGCGGGCGCACATGCAACTGTTTTAGCAAAAATAGAGGGACGCAACCCAGCATACTCGGTCAAATGTCGTATCGGAGCGGCGATGATTCATGACGCGATCGATAAAGGACTCCTCGGCGCAGGCAAAGAGCTGATAGAGCCCACCAGTGGCAACACGGGAATCGCTTTGGCCTTTGTTGCTGCCGCAAAAGGGATTCCAATCACGCTCACGATGCCAGAGACCATGAGCATGGAGCGACGCAAACTGCTCACAGCCCTTGGCGCTAGACTGGTTTTGACCGAGGGGGCCAAAGGGATGAATGGAGCTATTGCAAAAGCAACTGAGATCGCCGCATCAGATTCTAAATATGTGTTGCTCCATCAATTTAAAAACCCTGCCAATCCAGCAATACATGAAAAAACAACTGGCCCCGAAATCTGGACAGATACAAAAGGAGGCGTTGACGTCTTCGTCAGCGGAGTCGGTACCGGGGGGACTTTAACGGGGGTTTCTCGGTACATTAAAAACACCATGAAAAAAGCGATTGAGACGGTCGCGGTTGAGCCAACCCACAGCCCCGTGATCTCGCAAAAAATGAAGGGTGAGGAACTAAAGCCAGGACCCCATAAGATTCAAGGAATTGGTGCAGGGTTTATTCCTGAAACCCTAGACCTGAGCATGATTGACAAAGTCGAACTAGTCTCTAATGAAGAGGCCATTGAGTTTGCGAGAAGACTTGCAAGGGAGGAAGGGATACTCGTAGGAATCTCCTGTGGGGCGGCTGCCGCGGTTGCGGTTCGGCTTGCCAAACAACCCGAATATGCCGGTAAAACTATCGTTGTGATCCTCCCCGATTTAGCAGAACGTTATCTAAGCTCTGCTTTGTTTGAAGGAATGTTTGACGAAAAGGGGCTTGCTGTTAGCTGAGATTCTTTGTTTCAACGCTCATTGGCATTAAATAAAAATGGACCCAGTACAAAATGATTCGCACTTGGGTCCATTTTTATAACCAGCGATGATAAACAACACCGATAAAAATACACTAATAATTAACGTCAAAATTAAACACTTAAGTGGTGGGCTGTGGAGGATTTGAACACTCCGACCAAAAGATTAAGTGTCTTCTGCTCTACCACTGAGCTAACAGCCCGCGGTTGCATTATAAATAAAATTTGAAGCTTTTCTTAAAACTTTTTATGACACCATTTATAAGTACTGATCCCCTCAACGTTTGCTCTCAATATTAGAGATTTAAATTCTTACAGATCTGCATCACAGCACTTGATTGATTCATACTATAGAAATGCAAACTCGGCGCACCAGCTTTTAACAACTGTTCACATAAATGCGTAATCACCTCAACTCCGAAGTCACGAATCGATTCCACATCGTCACCAAATGACTGAAGTCTTAGCCTGAGCCAACGCGGGATTTCAGCACCACAGGCGTCAGAGAATCTGATCAACTGAGCTGCACTAGAGATTGGCATGATGCCGGGAATTATCGGTATCTCAATACCCAAAGCAAGTGCATCGTGTACAAATCGCAGGTAGGCATCTTGGTTAAAGAAGTACTGCGTTATTGCAGAGTTAGCACCTGCACGAGTTTTCTCAAGAAGTGCTTTTAAATCACTCTGTGGACTTGGTGACTGAGGATGAAACTCTGGGTAAGCTGCAACTTCGATATGAAAATAATCTCCCATCTCAGCTCGGATGAAGCGTACCAAATCGCTTGCATAGTGAAACTCACCGCCCAAGCCGTAACCGCTTGGTAAGTCTCCGCGAAGAGCGACAAGTCGTTTAACGCCCATGCTTTTTAATTCAAGCAGTTCAGAGCGTACTTTCTCGGTGCTTGCACCAATACAAGAGAAGTGTGAAGCAGCTTCCTCCCCTTCAGCAAGAATTTCAGCAACTGTTGCAAAAGTTCCCGCCTGTGTTGCGCCACCGGCTCCGTAGGTGACAGAACAAAAATGCGGCTTTAACTCATAAAGCGTTTTTCTAACTGCGCGTAATTTTTGTGCGCCCTCGGGCGTTTTCGGAGGAAAAAATTCAATACTTATATTGCTCATAATTTTTTGCGGTCTTTAAATACTTGTCTTTAATCACTATTATGGAGGTCTTATTGACGTAGGTCTAATAGACATCCGTCCAAATGGACTTAGTCAGCAGGGCTTGTCTTAAACAACTGGATTGGGGGCATTAAAAAAGGAGTCGAACCTTCACGGCTCGACCCCTATTTCTAAAACGCCTGCAAGATTTCAGCGAATCGTTTTAAGCGAAACGTATCCATCAAATTAATAACGATATGTATCGGCTTTGTAAGGACCAGTCTTAGCCACTCCAATGTAAGAAGCCTGCTCATCAGAGAGCTCTGTCAGCATAGCGCCGACTTTGTGCAAGTGTAGACGTGCTACTTTCTCATCCAAATGCTTTGGCAACACATAAACATGACCTGTTTTGTATTCTGTTGGACGAGTAAAGAGTTCAATTTGAGCAATCGTTTGATTAGCAAATGAGCTACTCATCACAAAGCTTGGGTGACCGGTTCCGCAACCTAGGTTAACCAAACGTCCTTTAGCAAGCATGATGATTCGTTTGCCGTTGGGGAAAATGATGTGATCAACTTGTGGCTTAATTTCTTCCCAAGTGTATTTTTCAACGCTTGCGATATCGATTTCATTGTCAAAGTGTCCAATGTTACAAACGATAGCTTGATCTTTCATATTAGCCATATGGTCGTGTGTAATCACGTGCTTGTTGCCTGTTGCTGTGACGAAGATGTCAGCCTTGTCAGCTGCGTACTCCATCGTTACAACTTTGTAGCCTTCCATAGCGGCTTGAAGTGCGTTGATTGGGTCGATCTCAGTGACCCAAACCTGAGCACTCAATGCGCGCAGGGCTTGAGCACTACCCTTACCAACGTCACCGTAACCAGCAACCACTGCTACTTTACCGGCAATCATCACATCTGTAGCGCGCTTGACTGCGTCAACCAAAGACTCACGGCAACCGTACAGGTTATCAAACTTGCTCTTGGTCACTGAATCGTTAACGTTGATGGCTTTGAAGAGCAGCGTGCCTGCGGCGGACATCTCATTCAAGCGGTGAACGCCTGTAGTTGTCTCCTCAGTAACACCGATGATCTCGGCACTCTTTCTTGTGTACCAAGTTGGATCAACAGCAAGCTTTGCTTTGATCGCATTAAATAGGCAAGTCTCTTCTTCAGTTTGTGGATTGCTGATGACTTTTGCATCTTTTTCAGCCTTTTGACCAATGTGCATCAAAAGGGTTGCATCGCCGCCGTCATCCAAAATCATGTTGGGACCTTCGCCTTTGGTGCCAGCTGCGCCAAATTCAAAGATTTTGTGTGTGTAGTCCCAGTACTCATCAAGGTTCTCACCTTTGTAAGCAAAAACGGGTGTTCCGTTCACAACCAAGGCTGCAGCAGCGTGGTCTTGAGTTGAGAAAATATTGCAAGAGGCCCAACGCACTTGTGCGCCAAGAGCTTGTAATGTCTCAACCAAAACAGCAGTTTGGATGGTCATGTGCAAGGAACCAGCGATACGGGCGCCTTTGAGGGGTTGTGATTTTGAGAATTCTTCACGAATTGCCATCAGACCTGGCATTTCTGTCTCAGCAATCTTGATCTCTTTGCGGCCCCAAGCAGCTAAAGAGATATCAGCGATTATGTAATCTAGGGCATCTACGGGTTTTAATACAGCACTCATTTATTCAACTCCATTCATTGTTGATACCAATGAAGGATGTGCGTGTGTAGCGCCAACAGGGGCTGCTGAGGCTCACCTCACATCTATCAGTGGGTGAGCGCAGTTGGGTGATCAAGATCCGAGCCTCACCAATGTGCTAATAGCTAGACTTGGTTGCAGCGCTCCTCAGATTTGCGAGTATTCTATCTGAAACTAAAAATTAGTAAAGATTTGTGTGATGATTAAGCTTTTAAGACCCTATAAATTACACGACTTTTGACAAGAATAAGGTCTAAGCCCTTAATCTGTAAAAACTTTTTGATTTTTTAAACTATTTCATATTCATGTCAATCCTATCTCCAAGTCGTTCATTTTGGGAAACCGATGTCACTGGGATTATGGTTTGGGCTTTTATTTTGATACTTTTATGCTTCTTAATTGTTTCTCTTTTTTTCTTAACTGCCAATTTAAAACTAAGAAATCAAATCAAATCTTTAAAAGAGCAATCTAGGCGTCAAGATTTATGGAGCGCTTTTATTAGCCACGAACTTCGCTCTCCTTTGTCAGTCGTCCTTATGCATTTAAGTCTCTCTAAAGAAACCCCCGCACTGCCCTTGCAAGCAGCAGAGCATATCGACGCTGCCATACAAGCAAGCGATCATCTAAAGGCGCTTGTGAATGAGATTTTGGATAGTGCTCAAATCCGCTCTAAATCCTTTGCCGTTAGACCTCAATGGGTTTCGGTTGTGCAAATAACTGAAGATGTTTATAAATCTTTTACTGAACTGGCAAAGGCTAAAAATCTAAACATTCAGTTACAAATTGAAGAAAATTTACCCGAAAAAATGTTCTTAGACGGCCAACGCCTAAGGCAAATATTGATTAACTTGGTTCATAACGCAATAAAATTTACAAGTAAGGGATTTGTAAAAATCTCAATAACAAATACATCACTAGGTATTGAGCCTGCACTTCAGGTTTTGGTTAGTGATTCGGGGGATGGAATAGAAAAGGAAAACCTAACCCGAATATTCGAGCCTTTTTACACGGCAAACTTAGACAATGCAAACTTAGACACAGAAAGCCCAAGTAACCTTCTGATACACAACGAAAGCACGGGACTGGGGCTCTCAATTGTCAAAAGTTTAGCTGACGCAAACGACTGGCAAATTCAAGTCATTAGTGAGAGTAAAAAGATAAACCCAAAAAGTCACGGGACAACTTTCTCACTCATCATCGCAACAAAGACACAACCAGATGAGCTGAGAGGCTTAGACGATGCGCCGCCTTTGTCTGAGCTTATGCCTGAGCTTATGCCTGAGCTTATGCCTGAGCTTATGCCTGAGCTTATGCCTGCGCCTGTGTCTGCCCCTATGTCTGTACCAATGTCTGTACCAATGTCTTCACCTGTATGTATTGCAGACTCAAAGACTTCTAATTTAAAGGTTCTAATTATTGAAGATTTGGTTGTCAATCGACACGTACTAAAACTCGCATTAAAACGAATAGAGGAAAAAAATTTAGCGAGTCAATCAGATGCAAGTTCGAAACAAAGTCCTGCAAATCCCGCTTCCAATTGGAATCGCATGCAGGTTGAGGAAACGGGGAGTGGTCAAGAAGCAGTAAATCTTTTAAGCACTCATTTCTTTAACTTAGTAATTTTGGATTGGAATATGCCAGGACTAAGTGGCCCCCAACTTCTTGGTCAAATACACCACGTCGTGAATCCTCAAACCACCATTGCTGTGATCTCTGGTCAGATTGACCAAGAAATACAAAGTTTAAGTTCAAAATATAAAATTGCATACTTACTGACTAAACCCGTAGATATGAGTATCTTAGAGGATTTGATCAATAGCGTGAAAGTCTCTTAAATTCACCAAAGAACACGTTGGCCTTAGAAAACTTGTGCAGGCCTCTAGACCTAACAGCCCTCTTCAAGCTATCATCGCAGGTTAAGTTTTAAAATAATCATGACCACAGTATCCCAAGAAGTGCAGCGCAGGCGCACGTTTGCCATCATCTCCCACCCCGATGCGGGTAAGACCACTCTGACTGAGAAGCTTCTCCTGTTTTCTGGAGCTATTCAAATTGCTGGCTCCGTTAAAGCCCGTAAAGCCTCACGTCACGCAACCAGCGACTGGATGGAGATTGAGAAGCAACGCGGAATCTCTGTTGCGAGCTCGGTGATGCAAATGCTGTACCGAGATCACGTCATCAACCTTCTTGACACACCTGGCCACAAAGACTTTAGTGAGGACACCTACCGAGTCTTAACTGCTGTTGACTCGGCGCTGATGGTGATTGACGCTGCAAACGGCGTTGAAGCGCAGACCCGGCGCTTGATCGAAGTATGTAGACAAAGAAATACTCCCATTTTGACGTTCATTAACAAAATGGACCGCGAAGTACGGGACCCACTTGACTTGCTTGACGAAGTTGAGCGCGAGCTGGGTATGCCTTGCACTCCCATGACATGGCCTGTGGGTCAAGGCAAACAGTTCTCTGGAATTTTGAATCTTCGAAACGACACGATGACAGTTTTCGAATCTGGCTCAGAACGCAGACCCGAGGACTTTGAAGCTATTTCCCTGACAAACAAGGACGCCCTTAGAGAGCGGTTCAAAGACACTTGGGACTCCTCCATAGAGAGTATGGAGCTGGCAACTGGTGCATCACCCAAATTTGATTTAGAAGAGTTTTTAGCTGGCAAACAAACCCCCGTATTTTTTGGCTCTGGTGTGAACAACTTCGGGGTCATGGAGATTTTAGACGCACTCGTTGACCTGGCTCCGTCTCCAAGACCCCGTACTAGCTCCCTCCTAGTTGATAAAGCCCCGGTCATCAAAGAGATACAGCCAGAAAATGAGCATTTCTCTGGTGTCGTCTTCAAAGTGCAAGCCAATATGGACCCCTCCCACAGAGACCGTATTGCATTTGTAAGAGTTGCATCTGGTAAATATTTACCCGGAATGAAACTAAGAGTTCAACGCTCTGCGAAAGAGCTTAGACCAACGTCAGTGGTTACATTTTTATCTCAACGTAGAGAAGCTGTTGAGGAGGCTTTTGCTGGTGACATTATCGGATTCACCACACACGGAGGCGTACAGCTAGGAGACACCATTACGGACGGCATTGCGCTTCAATACACCGGCTTACCTTTTTTTGCGCCTGAACTTTTTATGACGGTGATTTTGAAGAATCCTCTTAGAACCAAACAGCTCCAAACCGGTCTTGCTCAACTCGGGGAAGAGGGGGCTATACAAGTATTTAGACCGGAAGCGGGTGGCTCAATGTTGTTGGGGGCAATTGGAGCGTTGCAGTTTGAGGTGGTACAACACAGACTCAAGGCTGAGTACGACTGTGATGTCAAACTAGAGTCTTGTCAGTACACGGGAGCTCGCTGGATCACTGCAACAAACGATTCAGAGTTGAAAGAGTTTGTAAACGCGTACCCACAAAGGATGGCGCTTGACGCCGCCAATACGCTTGCCTATTTGTGCACATCTCCCTACGATGTCAGACTCGCTCAAGAGCGCTTTCCTAAAATTGAATTTCACCCACTGCGAGAACACGCTGGACTCGCCCTACAAGACGCCTCCAGTTAATACTTTTTGATTTGATGGGGGCTCCTGCGTTCCCGGAGTGGCTATTGGAGTGGTTATTGGAGTGGTTACGACCACTTCAAACAGCACCGGCATGAATTGCACTGCATTGCATTGCATTGCTGCAACCTAACCCCTTCATTTGCATCACCTTGACAGAACCGGGGCCAAAGCAGCAGCGGTGTGAGTTTTAAGCTTTACGCCTTTTTCAGGGGTGGTGGACATCACGACCCGCCCTCCCGCGTCTCCTCCCTCTGGGCCTAGATCAATAATCCAGTCAGCCTCAGCAATCAAGTCCAAGTCGTGTTCGATCACAATCACACTGTGGCGAGCATCTACCAACCGGTGCAGCACTCGGATAAGTTTATCAACATCCGCCATATGCAGCCCCACAGTTGGCTCATCAAGTACGTATAGTGTGTGGGGTGCCTTTTGTCCTCTTCGGGTAATGTCGTCTCGCACTTTTGAGAGCTCGGTGACCAATTTAATGCGTTGTGCCTCACCCCCGCTCAGTGTGGGTGAGGGTTGCCCAAGTGTTAAGTACCCCAGTCCTACATCCTTTAAAAGCTGGAGTGGATGAGAGATCGCAGGCATTGAAGCAAAAAACTCTACCGCCTCATCAACCTCCATAGAGAGGACATCTCCGATACTCTTACCACGCCAGCTCACCATCAACGTCTCTGGATTAAAGCGCGCACCCTTACAAATCTCACACAACACTTTCACATCGGGCAAGAAACTCATCTCAATCGTTCGCATGCCCTGTCCCTCACACCCAGGACATCTTCCCTCCCCGGTGTTGAAACTAAACCTAGCAGCTGCGTAGCCCCTCGCCTTGGCCTCTAAGGTGTCTGCAAAAAGTTTTCTAACCGTATCCCAAAATCCAATATAGGTAGCAGGACAAGAGCGAGGTGTTTTACCAATCGGGGTTTGATCGACCTCTAAAACTCGGTCGATCTGCTCCCAACCGACGATAGAGTCACAGCCGTGCCAAGTTTGTTCACTTTTTCTAAGCACTGCAGCCTGAACGTTAGCCAGAAGAACATCTCTCGCAAGCGTTGATTTACCGGATCCGCTCACCCCAGTGACTGCGACAAGGCGCCTTAGGGGTATGTTGACGTTTACATTTTTTAAGTTGTGTAAATTCGCACCCTTTACACTCAGCCACTGCACGGGGGCACTTGGATCCGTAAGACCTGAATTGAACTCTGCACTTTGTGCAACCAACTGCTGAGCCTTGAGTGCTTTTAACTCAGCCTTTGTTAGGGTTGAGGATTTATTTGTTTTGTCGTCCCCATTAGACTCGGTCTTGGTTCCCGTCTTAGTTCCGGTCTTATTTCCAGACTTAACTCCAGACTTAACCGCGAGCCGAGCGCTCTCTTGAAGCGCCGCTATCGCACTATCGCTCAACTCTTTAACGCCTCGCCTTAACTGGAAAGGGTGTCGCATCGCGTCCCTCAAGTATTGGCCAGTTTGAGAGTCTTTAGCCGCGCTTATATCGGCAGCGCTGCCCTGTGCAACCAAATGCCCCCCTCTTTTACCCGCACTTGGGCCAATATCAATGATGTGATCTGCTGCGCGTATCGTCTCCTCATCATGCTCGACCACGACCAATGTGTTGCCCTTTTCGCTTAAATCTTTAAGGGCTGATAATAAGATTTGATTGTCTCGTGCGTGTAGGCCAATTGTTGGCTCATCCAAGACATAACAAACCCCTTGCAAATTACTTCCCAATTGCGCAGCAAGTCGAATCCTTTGAGCCTCTCCCCCGCTGAGCGTTGGCGCTCCTCGCTCAAGCGTTAGGTAGCCAAGTCCCACTTTCTCCAAAAACTCCAAACGACTTGCAATCTCGGGGATTAAGTCTCTTGCAACCTCGGCATCTCGCCCTGTTAATTTCAATTTAGAAATCCAAGACCTTAACTCCCCCACGCTGTGCTTGGCCAAGTCTGTGATCGCAACGGATTGAAATTTTACATGTCTTGCAATTGAGTTGAGTCTCGTTCCCTCGCAACTAGGGCAAGGCAGATCGCTTATGTCGTCAACATCGGGTTCTGCGAAACTTTGCTCTCGTCCCTTGTTATCCTCTTGCAGAGTTTCGTCTAGGGCCTTTCTCTGCGCACCGGAGAGCTTTAACCCAGTACCTACACACTCCGGACACCAACCGTGTTTGCTGTTGTATGAAAAAAGCCTTGGATCCAACTCCATGTATGAGGTGCTACAAACAGGACAAGCCCTCTTTGTTGAGTAGGTTTGCAGGCGACCCTCTTTCGCAGTGGACCGACCCTCACTAAGCGCCGCACCTAACCCTCCTAAATCACTCAACACATGCAAGACACCTTTGCCGTGTTCAAGAGCAGTTAGCAAGGCCTGTTTTAGCTCAGCCTCTTTGGAGGGCGAGGGGATCAAACTCAGGACGGGTAACTCAATCGTGTGCTCTTTAAAACGATCAATTCGTGGAAAGTTTAAGGTCGTCAAAAACTCCCCATCCACACGCAAGTGCGTATACCCACGAACTCTTGCCCAGTCCGCCCACTCTGTATAGACACCTTTGCGGTTAATAACCAAAGGCGCTAAGATACCAATCATCTTGCCTTTAAACTCTTTCATTAAATGAGCCACGATACGGTCTACACTTTGGGGCTCAACGCCAGCTCCATCGTGCACACAGTGTTGTACGCCTAGCTTCACAAATAAGAGTCTTAAAAAATGCCACACTTCGGTGGTCGTTCCAACGGTTGACTTCCTTCCTCCCCGCGATAGCCTTTGCTCAATCGCAACTGTCGGGGGGATGCCGTAGACTGCGTCAACCTCTGGTCTCCCAGCGGGTTGGACAATACTTCTTGCATATGCGTTAAGACTCTCTAAATACCTTCTTTGTCCTTCGTTGAATAAAATATCAAACGCAAGGGTTGATTTACCTGAGCCACTAACACCAGTGATCACGTTAAATTTCTGCCTTGGAATATCAACGCTTAAATTTTTAAGATTGTGTTCCCTTGCATGAATGATTTGAATAGATGGATTGATGTTGTTTGGGCCTTTGACGTGAAGGCTCAAATCTGAGTGGTTCGTTTGAGCCTGCACAGATTCAGAATTTACCTTGTATACCTGTCCAACCAAAGAGGCGTCGTATTCTCTGAGTGCTTGGCCTGTGTGTGAAACCGGATGGGCACGCAAATCATCTGGCGAGCCTTGGGCCACCAACTCACCCCCTTGTTCGCCTCCTTCTGGACCCAAATCAATGATCCAGTCACTTGACCTGATGACGTCCAAGTTGTGCTCAATCACCACCAAAGAGTCTCCAGCTTCGAGTAGTCGACGAAGTGCACGCATGAGTTTTGCGATATCGTCAAAATGTAAGCCAGTGGTTGGTTCATCAAACAAAAATAGCGTTCCTCGTCTCGCCAATGATTGTTTGCTATGGGACGCGGATTTAGAGGCCTCAGCTAAATAACCTGCAAGCTTTAGGCGTTGCGCTTCACCCCCGCTGAGCGTGGGCACAGGTTGCCCCAGTCTTACGTACTCCAAGCCAACATCTACGATGGGAGAGAGCGTTCTAATGACCTCTTTGTCTTTTGCAAACAGTGCAACGGCTTGGCTAACTGTGAGCTCCAAGACATCGGAGACATTTAAATACACCAGTGCACCAGTTAGTGGGTCTTTTCTCTCTAAGCGGACCTCCAAAATCTCAGGTCTGTAGCGCTTACCGTTGCAGTCTGGGCACCTTAGGTACACATCACTCAAGAATTGCATCTCTACGTGCTCAAAACCTGAGCCCCCACAGGTGGGACATCTTCCGTCACCCCCGTTAAAACTAAACTTACTTGCCGTGTAGCCTCTTTGTTTGGAGAGTGTTGCGTTAGCAAATATCTCTCTTATCGCGTCCCACGCTCCAACATAGCTTACCGGATTGGAGCGGGCCGTTTTACCGATAGGGGACTGATCAACAAAAACCACATCGCCCAAATGATCTGCACCCAAAAGTCTTGAGTGTTGGCCAGGCGTCTCAGTGGAGCGCCCGAAGTGCCTGAGAAGCGCAGGGGCCAATATGTCTTGTATGAGGGTCGACTTGCCAGAACCACTCACGCCAGTTACACAAACCAATCTCTCAAGGGGAAACTCAATAGATAAGTCCTTAAGGTTGTGCTCCCTAGCGCCCTCCAAAATTAGCCTTTTCGTTGACTCGCGCACTAAGCGGGTAAATCCAAGTCCAATGGTTTTGCGCCCCCCTAGGTAGTCTCCGGTTAAAGTATCTGCACCTCTGATTTGAGAAGGCGTACCGTCAAAAACAATTTGCCCTCCCCGCTCACCCGGACCAGGCCCCATGTCGATGATCCTGTCTGCGGCCAACATTACGGCTGGGTCATGTTCGACGACAACGAGTGTATTGCCGGCATTTTTTAAACGCTCCATGGCTTGCGTGATCCGGGCCATATCCCTTGGATGCAACCCAATACTGGGCTCATCTAGTACAAAGAGTGTATTAACCAGTGACGTTCCAAGCGCAGTCGTCAGATTAATACGTTGCACCTCCCCCCCTGAGAGGGTGCGGCTTTGCCTATCAAGAGTCAAATATCCTAGCCCAACATCACACAAATATTTAAGTCGCGTCCTAATTTCATCAAAGAGCATCTCCAGTGCTTGGCGCTCGGCACTGTCATGAACAATGAGTGAGTTGTCTTTTGCCATCGCATCAAAAAACAATCTCAAACGCTCGATCGACAAGAGCATCAAATCATGCAACGTCATACCAGGCAATACAGCTAACTGCTCAAGGGACCAGTCCACACCGGCAGGCATGAATCGGGTGCTAAGTGGGCTGGCCTCTTTTGCACTTTGCAAACTGCCTATGCGCCACAAAAGACTCTCCGTTTTTAAACGCGATCCCATGCAAACATGACACGGGGTGTAACTGCGGTATTTGGATAAAAGCACTCTGATGTGCATCTTGTAGGACTTGGTTTCTAAGTACTCAAAGAAACGTTTGATACCAAACCATTTTTGGTTCCATTTGCCGTTCCAATCTGGGGATCCGTTGATGACCCAGTCTTTGTGAGCCTGAGATAGCTTGTACCAAGGCGTATCTCTTGGAATGCCTTCTTTCTCGGCGTGACGCATCAAATCGTCTTGAGCCTCAGACCATGCGGGAGTCTGGATCGTTTTAATCGCACCTGATCGCAGCGTGAGTTTATCGTTGGGAATAACCAAACCGTAATCAACCCCAATAACTCTGCCAAAACCACGGCATGTCTCACACGCACCAAGTGGTGAATTAAACGAGAACATGGAGGGGGTGGGTGCGCTGTAAGTCAGGTCACTCTCAGGGCAATGAAGGCCGGTGGAGAATTTCCAGATTTGAGAGCCTTGAGCTGCTGGTGTATTGCCAGTATCCACAGCAGGGTCTACATATACATTCAGTCGCCCTGAGCCGCGTTTGATGGCTGTCTCGATTGCCTCTATGACTCGGGAAGGCTCAACAGAGCCCAAACGAAATCGATCAGCAACCACATCAATGACCTTTCTGGGCCCACTTGGGGTTGCGATCTCGCGCTCAGCTTGCACTTTGGTAAAGCCACTTGCACTGAGCCACTGCTCAATTTCTTGTGGACTCGCGGAGTTGGGGAGTTCAACGGGGAAGGTAAAGAAAAGTCTTGGGTCAGCGCCTGGAGAATTTACACCTAAAGTATGGCCTGAGGAGTTTATAGCGGGGCCTACTAAATTAGACACTCTAGCCTGTATCTCAGCAAAGATCGTCTGGGAGTTATCTAAACGAACGGATTGAGCAGTTTTCTTATCAAACAGTTGCGCAGCTCTTGCAAAAAGCAATTTCAAATGATCATTAAGCTCGGTCATTGTTCCAACCGTGGAGCGTGAGCTACGCACAGGATTGGTTTGATCTATTGCTATGGCTGGGGGTACGCCCTCTACCTTGTCTACAGCCGGTCGGTCCATACGGTCAAGAAATTGACGAGCATAGGCACTAAAAGTCTCTACGTACCTTCTTTGCCCCTCGGCGTACAAAGTATCAAAAACCAAACTCGATTTACCTGATCCGCTAGGACCCGTTACAACAGTTAATTCGCCGGTTCTGATGTGAACATTCAGATTTTTAAGGTTGTGCTGCCTTGCACCTGTAATTTTGATAATGCCGTCGTCCATGCTAGCTGTACTTTTTTGTAGAAAACATACATTCTATGCATGTTAGAAGTCAATTCGTTTATAGGGTCAAAAGGGTTTTGACCCTGTACCTTAATCTAGCGACACATGCGATACTTAAGTCATACTAAAAAAGCACCAAAAAATACTGAACGCTCATTCCGAGTTAAACGCCCCCCCATGAATCACCCGCCAATAAAAAAAATTCAACAAATTCAACAAAATCAACGATCTGAGGATTTTGATAAAGCCACGGCCGAATCAAATACAAATGCGGGTGACAAATTAAATAATAATCCAAATATCACATTAAATAGCAGTCTAACCCGTACCCATGAAGCCATGATAAGAAGGCGCTGGGATTTGATATTAAAAATGGACTTAACAACACCGCTGCCCTCTCCCTGCGTATCTGTATGCCTGGTGAATGAACATAGCATTTGTATGGGTTGTCAAAGACACATTGAGGAGATTGCAGGCTGGTCCTCCTTTGACTCAACTGAGCAACTGCGAATTTGGACTAAACTGGTAGAAAGACTTGATCAAGCAAGGGCCCTAAAAAGGCCCCTATAGCCCTAATCTACATTAAGGTGAGCACACAAGATGCCTAATGCATTTAATTTTCAGTCCTCTCCCTTTGATTGCTTAACCAAGGAAGAACAAGCACGGGTTAGAGCTCATGTAGATGTTGTGTATTTTCCCAAAGACACCGTGATCTTAGATATCAATGAGGCTCCAAGCTATCTCTTCGTCATCATCAAAGGTCGAGTGGTTCAAATCGAAGACAACGAGATCATTGCAACCTATGACGTTGAGGATTGCTTTGACGGTAGGGGCTTGGTAGCAGGCAAGTCTAGCAGTCAATTTTTAGCGGCTCAAGAAGTCATTGCTTACCAACTAGACCGGCAAACAGTACGCGATCTAATCGCTTCAAATGTGGGGTTTGGAGCACTGCTCTTCTCGGATTTAAGCCAAAAACTAAATGTACTCTCCAACCGAGCTGATCACCATCAACTTCAGTCTTTAACTCTCACTCGGGTTGATCAGGCATTTCTGAGACCTGCACATTTTGTGAACGAGGAGGCGACCGTAATTGATGTAGTTAAGATTTTCAACAAGCACAGGGTTTCTTGTGTGTTAGTTAAGCCCAGCACTTTTAGCCGTCACTCACCTGAGGAGGGGCCTCAGGTCGGAATTTTTTCATCTAATGATCTACAAAGAGCCATATTGAGTAATCCGGATCATCTGGGTGAGCTTAAAGTCATAGAGTTTGCAAATTTCAAACTAATCTCTATCGAGCCCTCCAAGTCGGTTGGAGACGCTCTCGCACTCATGCTAAGACACAGAATTCATCGACTGGTTGTACAAGATGAGGGGGAGATATACGGCGTTCTAGAGTCACTCGATTTATTTAGTTTTCTATCAAATCATTCTTACCTCATCAGCACACTTATCGAAGAAGCTCAAGATTTAAATAGCTTAAAAAAAGCGGCAGATAAAATCACCTTCATGATGAACACTCTTTACAAGAGCGGCTCAAAAATAAATTTGATTTGTGGTCTAGTCCAAGAATTAAATGCGCGTTTAATGGAGAAGGCTTGGACTTTGATTGCACCGCCAGAGTTGATCGACAATAGTTGTTTGTTCGTCATGGGTAGCGAAGGACGGGGCGAGCAACTCTTAAAAACTGATCAAGACAATGGTCTTTTATTAAAAGACGGGTACACACCACCGAGTAATTTACAAGAAATCTCGGATCAATTTTCAAATGCCTTGATCGAGTTCGGATACCCTCCGTGTCCTGGACATATCATGCTCTCAAACCCAGAGTGGCGACAAAGCGTTGGCGAGTTTAAGCACCGGGTTAGAGAGTGGTTCATTATGCCGACTCCCGACAGGCTCATGAACTTGGCTATTTTTATGGACTCTGACGCAATTTGCGGCGATGCGGCCCTATTAATGCAGGTCAGGCAAAGCCTGATGCAGTTCACAACCGACAATGACGTGATGCTTTCACGGTTTGCGTCTGCTGCCAATTCATTCAAAGACGATAGCGGGTGGTGGAACAAAATCCTAACACTGGGCGGTAAGCAAGATGACTTTAGCATTAAGCGTGAGGCCATATTTCCTCTGGTCCACGGAGTTAGAAGTCTCGCTCTATCTCACGGCATTTACCAAACAAGCACCGTTCAAAGAATTGAAGAGTTGGTAAACTCTGGATACCTAAACCCCTCAATGGGACTAGATTTAACTCAGAGTCTGCACCTATTGATAGAGTTAAGGTATAAGTCAGGGTTAAGAGAGTCCGAGTCTGGGCAGCCCATATCGGGGCGTGTAGATTTAGACGTTTTATCTACTCTTGAGCGTGATTTGCTAAAGGATACGATCAATGTTGTGCGCAGATTTAAGGTTTTGTTGTCTCAACAATTCAAATTAGATTCCATGTGATCCATACAAATGCAAAAACCACTCCGAAGTAACTGGATCAAACGACTCACCCATAAGCTGCAAAAGCGCTCTTTAAAAGATGCATCCTATAGCTTTTTGTTTGATGCGCCCCCCCCAAATGAGTTTGTTGCCATCGATTGTGAGACAACGGGTCTTGATGTAAGACGAGATGAAATTATCTCAATTGCAGCGATACCCATCAAAAATATGCAATTACTCACTAGCCGTAGACTGGAGCTATTGGTCAAGCCTTCACAAGGACCTTCTAAAGAAAGCGTAAAAGTGCATCGCCTTCGAGAATGCGATCTTGAGGAAGGCTTGGACGCAAGCACTGCGATTCAACAATTTTTAAAATTTATCGGCCCTCGCCCACTGGTTGGTTATTACACAGAGTTTGATATTGCAATGCTAAACAAACTTGTCTATCCTTTACTCGGCATTCGAATGCCGAACACTGCACTGGACGTCTGCAATATCTACTATGACTATAAATTTAGCCAACTCCCACCCTATCAACAATATGCCAATGCAGATATTGATCTAAGGTTTATAAGTTTGATGACCGATCTTGAACTGCCGCTTAGACAAGGGCATGATGCATTTAATGATGCAGAAATGGCTGCACTAGCCTTTGTAAAACTTCAAGCGATCAAGCAAAGTTAGCCCAAGGAAGTAACTTTTTATTGGCCAGTTTTTCTTTGAGTTATGAAAAAGGCCGACTGATGAGTCGGCCTTTAATTTGGTTTGTATAGTTTTTTAGCTTTTAACTAGCTAGCAACTCTCCCTCAATGCCCTGAGGACACCGACGCACCAAATCCAGTCTCGGAACGAACTCTTTGCGCAGGATAGGCCTCGCGCTCTTTTTGCGCTGTAGGGCTTTTATCCAAAATAGATACGATCCAAATAGTCACAAATGCGATGGTCATAGAGAACAAGGCAGGTGAGGCGAAAGGAAATAGCGCTGAGCCCTTTGGATTACCAAGAGTTACCTCCCACACAGAAGGAGAAACCACTGTCAAACCAACTGAGGATATCAAACCCAGGAAGCCGCCCGTTACTGCACCCTTCGTCGTGCAGTCCTTCCAGAGCACGGACATAAAGAGGACGGGGAAGTTAGCAGACGCTGCAACCGCAAAAGCAAGTGACACCATGAAGGCAATATTTTGCTTTTCAAACACAATTCCCAATAAAACCGCAACCAATCCTAGACATAAAGTTGTGATTCTAGAAACTCTCAGCTCATCTGCACTATTTGCCTTACCGCCCTTAATCAAGGTTGCATACAGATCATGTGAAACGGCAGAGGCGCCGGACAAAGTGAGTCCAGCCACCACAGCCAAGATCGTTGCAAATGCAACGGCAGAGATAAATCCAAAGAAGACATCGCCGCCTACGGATTTAGCAACTAAAACGGCCGCCATGTTGGCTGTACCCGCGCCGCCTTTAATTACCCCTTTAACAACATCGGCCATTTCAGGATCGGTTAAAACCAGCGTGATTGCGCCGAATCCAATAATGAAAATAAGAATATAAAAGTAACCAATCCAAGTGGTTGCCCAAAAAACAGATTTACGGGCTTGTTTTGCATCAGGAACCGTAAAAAATCTCATCAAAATATGGGGCAATCCTGCAGTACCAAACATCAGAGCCATTCCAAAGGAAATCGCAGAAATTGGGTCTTTAATAAAACCACCAGGCGACATGATCGAAAGTCCTTTCTTGGCTGCCTCCTCTGCTGTTGCACCGCCTGCCATTGCTATAGCCGCCTTCACCTCAACCCCCTTGGCAAAGAGTGCCTCTGGACTAAAGTTGAACTGCGCTAAAACCATAAATGCCATAAAGGTAACACCAGATAAAAGCATACATGCTTTGATAATTTGAACCCAAGTGGTTGCAGTCATACCACCGAAGATCACATAAACCATCATCAATGCACCTACGAGCACAACAGCTACCCAGTAATCCAAACCAAATAGGAGTTTGATCAATTGACCCGCACCTACCATCTGAGCAATCAAGTAAAAGGCCACAACGATGAGTGTGCCAGTTGCAGCAAACGCCCTGATGGGGCCTGGTTGAAAGCGGTAACCAGCAACATCAGCAAATGTAAATTTGCCCAAATTGCGCAGCCTCTCAGCCATTAAAAAAGTAATGACAGGCCAACCCACCAAAAAACCGATTGAGTAAATAAGACCGTCATAACCATTTGCCATCACCGCTGCAGTGATCCCCAAAAAAGAGGCAGCTGACATATAGTCGCCGGCAATAGCCAATCCGTTTTGAAATCCAGTTATGCTGCCACCTGCCGTATAAAACTCTGCAGCAGAGCGAGTGCGGGAGGCGGCCCATTTGGTAATTCCAAGCGTAGCCGCAACAAACGCTACAAACAAAATGATAGCGGTCCAATTGGTCGACTGCTTGGCTGTATCGCCAACATCTCCACCGGCGGCGAATGCGAATCCGCTCAATATAGAAAAAAGAATAATGAGTTGTGTTTTAATTTTCATTTTGAAACATCCTCTAAAATTTCCGCGGTTAATGTGTCATATTCACTGTTTGCTC
This sequence comes from uncultured Burkholderiales bacterium, assembly GCA_903910745.1. Taxonomy (GTDB): domain Bacteria; phylum Pseudomonadota; class Gammaproteobacteria; order Burkholderiales; family Burkholderiaceae_C; genus Limnohabitans. The sequence continues at coordinate 13,125 of CAIWAO010000128.1, read as the reverse complement.
GGTTAACGTATATCCCGGTAATCAAAATTGTGAATAAGATGACCCCCATCCCGATTGGAATACCCAGACTTGTAACCCCCTCCCCAATTGGTTGCCCTAAGAAAGGTTTGTTAAAAGCAATAAGTCCGATGTATCCATAGTAAACAATAAACATTAGGATACAAAGTAGCCAACCAAAATTGTTTCGCTTCGATTGAAGCTCATGATATTTGGGATGATGTTGAATTTTGTCGACAATTGGATCACTCATGATTAGGCCCCCTTTTTGCAAAAAACCATTCAAAAATTAATTAAGAATATTTACAATCTTTGAAATACTTGGTCGGCTTAGCCCGAAGTACCGACATTACCGCACCCGCATTTCAATTCTCTTTACCTAAGTATGCTCTTTTTTATAGATCTTTTGGGCTATCGCAGATGACAGATTAACTTTAAATGAGTAATTTAAGGGTAAATAACTATGTGACAAGCATGACAACTACACACTAACCCTAACAAGCTTAGTACACACTCTTTAATGGCGAAGTGCAAATCTTAAGAAATTAAAAACCCAGGGAGCTCGTGCATATTTTTAAATATTTTTTTTGCGCCTGCATTGAGCAATTCAATTTCACTTATCTTTTGTGAATTGACTTGTGGCAAATAAGCCCAAACAGTTGCACCAGCTGCCACTCCAGCAGTAACTCCCGTTGGAGTATCCTCAATCACCAAACAATCTTTAGGCTCCACTTGAAGATGTGCTGCTGCGGCCAGGTATACGTCTGGAGCAGGTTTGGTTTTTGGCATTTCATGACCACTGAATATTTTTCCCTCAAACCACTCTATCAAATTCACTTTTGAGAGTTGGAGCTCTATCTTCACACGGTCAGCTCCTGAGGCACAAGCAATTTTTGATTGAAAATGACCATGCATAAATCTGACTGCCTCATGTATTCCATTAATTGCTGTTAGTTCTCTACTAAGTGCTTGGTCTCTATCAAAACGAAACGCTGTTAGCCAATCATGGGTGAGCTCCTTTCCCGTCATCTGTTTAAAGAGGTGCGACTGATCTTTAACTGCGCGCCCTAAAAAGTGAGTCATGCATTCATCAAGACTGATAGCCCAACCGGAGGCATTTAAACATTTGGTTAGTACGCCTAATGTGATGGGTTCACTGTCAACCAATACACCATCGCAGTCAAACAAAACAGCTTTAAACAATTGAAACCCACCAAATATGACTATTAAAAAAATTTATAACTTTGAGTTGCCTCCACTCTAAGTTATGAGCGTAAATGGATATTCTAATCAGGCCTTCTGTTCTAACCCTGTACTTCACACTAAAAAAATTAGTCCACGATTCAGACCTCTTTTTACACTCCAATGGGATATCTCTTAAAAGCTCTCCTAAAGACGTCCACCACCTCGCTCGGTCCTGTCATGCTCACGTTTAGATCTTTCACAAGGCCGTCCTCAAGGCCGTATATCAAACCATGGACAACTATTTTTTGATCTCTCGCCCACGCATCTTGCAAAACATTTGATAAAGCTACGTTGCCCACCTGCTCTATTACATTCATCTCGCACAATACTCTCTCCATCTCTATTTGTGAAAGGTGATTGAGTCTTTTGCGGTGGCGTAGGTGAACATCTTGAACGTGTCTGAGCCAATTATCCGCCAGCCCAATTCTGAGTCCACGAGCAGCGGCTATCACGCCCCCACACCCGTAGTGTCCAACAACCATGATATGCTCAACCCTTAGATGCTCAACTGCGAATTGAATCACCGACAATGCATTTAAGTCGGAATGTACGACTACGTTGGCAACGTTTCTGTGAACAAAGATCTCACCGGGGTCCAAACCCACAATCTCATTAGCTGGCACCCTTGAATCAGAACACCCTATCCACAAATATTTAGGCGATTGCTGTTTGGCTAGTTGAGAGAAAAATCCAGGCCGAGTTTTCTCCATTCGAGCAGCCCAAGCAATATTGTTTTCAAATAAATGATTTAGGTGCGTATTCATTTCTTGATCCTATTTTTTGCGAAGTATTTCTTTATTTCACTCAATTATCAGGGAAAATATTCAACTACTCACGACAACCTACTTAATCCCTTTGACTTCTAGATCTATTCCACCCGTCTCCTCTGCGATTTCCGGTGCTGCAACTCCCCCAATTGAGTATCCATTTGGAACTCACCCAGTATCTGCAGGGCATACCCAGTGTATTGCGCAGGGAGTTTACTGGATCCGCATGCCACTCCCATTTGCACTAGATCACATCAATCTTTGGCTAATAGAGGACTGCATCGAGGATTTGCAAGGTTGGACCTTGATTGATTGCGGTATTGACTCAAACATGACAAGAGATTTGTGGGAACAAATCTTTGCTCAACATTTGAACAACAAGCCCTTGTTACGAGTTATCGCAACTCATATGCATCCAGACCATTTAGGCAATGCACACTGGATTTGCGAGCGTTTTAAGTTGAATCTTTGGATGAGTGGAACTGAGTTTTACGCTGCACATCATGCACTTAACGGGGATACTGGATTTGGTGGCACTCTGGTTTCTGAGTTTATGGCCTCACATGGACTGCGCAACGAAGAGTGGTTGAGCATAATTGGTAACCGATCAAACACCTACTCCTCAATGGTACCCAAAGTACCTGCGAAATTTATACAACTAAAACATAATCAATTGATTGATATCGGAGGCCATCAATGGCAATGTATTGAGGGTTTCGGACACTCTCCCGAGCATATAGCTCTTTATAGCCCCGATCTTGATTTGCTGATCAGCGGAGATATGTTGCTTCCTAAAATTTCAACCAACGTGAGTGTATGGGCTAGTGCACCTGAATCAAATCCAGTTCATGATTTTTTAGAATCCCTTACTTATTTTGAGAAATTACCAGCGCAAACAACTGTATGCCCTTCCCACGGAATTCCGTTCTTGGGCATTGGGCGGCGTGTCAATGAATTAAGAGTCCATCACGCCGATCGATTGGCTGAAGTATTGCAAGCCTGTAGGAGCGCTCCACAATGCGCTCATGATGTGATCAAAATTATGTTTAAACGTGAGTTAGATCTTCATCAAATCACATTTGCTATGGGCGAGGCACTTGCTCACCTTCACTGGTGGTGGCATAAAGGCGAAGTAAAGCGCTTTCATAGTGAAGACCAAATTATTAGATTTGGTATTTGATTATTTTATTCGCTTGCGTTGCGCAAACTGCTGTAGTCTTCTATGTCCATATGGGCACAGGTTTGTCACTTAAAACGGCTCTGCGCTCTTTAAAATCTGGCACCACTTCCTTTACAGTGTCCCAAAATCTAGGACTGTGATCCATAACCCTTAAGTGACTCAGTTCGTGCACGACTACATAGTCAATGACATCCATCTTAAAATGTATCAATCGCCAATTAAGTCTTATCGCACCGTCTGAGCCCGCACTACCCCACCTTGTGCTCGCACTGCTTAAAGAAAGCTTGGTCCAAGTAACATTCAACTGAGGGGCGTATTGATCAAGGCGATCTTTAAAAAGTAATTTAGCCTGTCTCATGAGCCAAGCCTGAACAGCGTCTTGTATTTGAATACTGTGAGCACTTAAAGCAAGACCCAAATAAAGTTTACAACCTTCAGCTACTTCACCTAAACCGTTGAGAACTTTGCCTGTTGAACTCTTTAATACGCCACCTGACTCATTAAATGAGTGAGCTGGATCCAAAACAATTTCAACCTCAACACCAAGTATGGGTAAGGTCTCACCATTTGCCCAAACAAGCTTACGTTTTGAGAGAAACTTTTGTTTCTCTTGCATTTCTACAATCTTTCGCACAATCCAATCAGCTCTTCCTTGAAGAGCGGACTCAATCTCTCCCCACCCAACCCACCGTGGAGCACTCACTGTTAGCCCATCGTAACCAACGCTCATGCCAATCGTTTTGCGCTTTGCACGCCTAAAAGCGTAAGCTATTTCAGTGTTTCGCAACACGATTACTCTTTTGGCATCGGGGTGCCTAAATAGATTAACTTGTGATTGGACTTGTTTTACAGGCAGATCTGATGGAGTGACCTTCGCTTTGCTTTGTAAGGATGTATTTTCAACACTGAGATTTAATTTTTCATTATTAAAGAAATGACCTCTCTCATTTGTTTCCAATATGGTATCAGCTAAAAAAAATCCATTCGCTATTTTTTTTGATGTGGGATCTAGGTTGGGTATGCTAGCTGTATCTTTATTTGTAGATAATACAGAGCCACCCACAGAATTAACCACTGGTGGATCAAATAGATCTAAAACCAATTGGACAAACTGTCTCAATTTTAAGTCCTTAGTTTTCTTTAGGCAAATAGGCCATCGGATCTAGGCGGATCATCTCTTGCTCAATCCAATTCTCAACTTTTAAGCTCAGCTCATCGGCCGTGCAGTTTTGAGATGATATTGCGGGACCGATTGATACATCAACAGTTCCAGGGTACTGGAGAAAAGATTTTCTAGGCCAGCACCTCGCAGAAGTTACAGCAATAGGTATCACATCGACCCCCGTTGCAACCGCAAGCCTTGCACCTCCTGTTTTGTATTTCCCCCTTTGCCCCCTAGGAATCCGAGTTCCTTCAGGAAACATAATAACCCATGTCCCTTTTTCTAAGAATTCTTTGCCCTGCTCAACTACTCTTTGAAACGCTTCAGCTTTAAGTTTTCTATTAATATGAATCATATCCATTCGCCACATCGCCCATCCAAAAAAGGGAATGTATAAAAGCTCTCTCTTGAAAACATAGGCCAAAGGGTGAGGCATTATTGAGGGGAGCAAGAAGGTCTCATACGCTGATTGGTGCTTAACCAAAAGGACGGCTCCTTGGTTACGCTGTTGCGGCAAATTCTCCCAGCCTTGAACCTCATAGCGAATACCAGCGATCAACCTTGCTGCAGATATTGCCATTTTTAGCCAACTGCTTGCAAACCAATAAAGTCGTTCGCCCCGTAAACCCAAAAAACTAATAATCACAACACAAAGGGCGTGCGGAATTACAGAGGCGATCAACCAAGTCATGTAAAGTGTTGAGCGAAGGTAAATCATTGCCCACTCGCCGGCAGATCTATCACTATTGATTTGATTTAACACCAAGTTCAGTCCTTATTTTTTATTAATATTTCCGCCCCCCTAGACTTGGCTATTGCGGGCTATTGCGGGCTCTTGAAATACTATTTTTACCAAGCGATTTGTCATTTAGCAAAAGCCAATCTGCAAACGCCAGTAAGTCTTTGTGCACAACAGTTTTCTTTGGGAAGTGATCTGGTATTTCAACATACCTATACTGTTCGCCCTTTCCCGTTAATACCAAATGAGGGTTACACCCTGCTTGTTCACAGGCCTGCAAATCTCTTAAAGAGTCACCTACAGCCGGTACACCCTTTAAATCTATACCGTATCGCTCCCCGATTTGGATAAATAAACCGCTTAGAGGCTTTCGACAATTGCACTTATCCTCGGGTGTATGCGGGCAATAAAAAACAGCGTCAATACGCCCACCTTCTGCGGCTAACAACTTGTTCATTTTGCTGTGCATTGCGTTTAGTGTATCTACATCAAAAAGCCCCCGTCCAAGCCCAGATTGATTGCTTGCAACAACAACATGCCATCCGGCATGATTCATTTTTGAAATAGCCTCTATCGCTCCAGGCAAAGGTTGCCACTCTTGAACAGACTTTACGTAGTCGTCTCTATCGTGGTTGATCGTTCCATCCCGATCAAGGATGACAAGTTTTGTATTCAAAGTCTCGTCTCTCTATTTTGAAATTTATCTAAAACACTAAAAACTCATAAAACGTCGCTTGATAAATAATTAGGCAAGTTTTGATAAGTCGCCAACCCTATTCATCTCCAAATGCAAAGCGCTCAATAATGCAAGCCTATTTTGCCTCAACTCTTCAACCGGATCGTTCACCATAACTTCATCAAAGAAAATATCTGTGGGTCCTTTAAGCGCGGCTAACTCGACCAATGAAGAGCTGAATTCTTTTTGATGTAATTTGGTGTTTGCTAATGGCGCAACCTGTTCAAGGGTTTGATAAAGCACTTTCTCAGCAGGAAGATTTAATAAAGACACGTTCACTTTAATTTCTTTTTCGAATTCAATACTGATGTTTTCTTTTTTCAATATATTTCCTATGCGCTTATTCGCGGCGGCCAAAGCGGGCGCCTCAGGCAAAGCGCCAAAGTCATGCACCGCTTTAACTCTGAGAGGAATCTGAGTTAAATGGTCTGGACTTTGGCTAATGACAGCGTCAATTTCTTTTGCACTAAAACCCTGTTCTCTCAGACTACTGCTCATACGGTCAAAGATGAAGCTCTTGATTTGTTGCACAAGCTCTTGTTTGGGGACCTTTAATTTATCCCCAAACACCTCAATGGCCGCCATTAGGAGAGGAGTCAATTCAAGGGGCAGGTCTCGCTCTACGATCATACGAATAACACCTAGCGTGTGTCTTCTTAGTGCAAATGGGTCTTTATCACCACTAGGCCCCTGTCCAATCCCGAACAAACCTACCAATGTCTCCAGTTTGTCAGCCAGCGATACCACGATACCGGTCATTGATCTAGCCAGACTATCTCCAGCAAATCTGGGTTTGTAATGGTCCTCAATAGCAAACGCAACCTCCTCAGACAATCCCTCATCCAAGGCGTAATACATTCCCATAATTCCTTGAAGCTCAGGAAACTCTGAAACCATATCAGTCAACAAATCAGCCTTGGCAAGGCGTGCAGCCATCAGTGAATTTGACTTTGTTAGTTCTGTCAAGAGCGAGCCACCAATTTGCTCACACACAAGTTGTGTTAACAAGCATACTCTTTGCATGCGTTCACTTTGGGTGCCAAGTAGATTGTGATAAACAACTTTTGATAGCGATAAGACCCTTGACTCAAGACTTTTCTTTTTATCTTGATCAAAGAAAAATTTTGCATCAGCAAGTCTTGGTCTCACCACGCGCTCGTTACCTTCAATCACCGCACCCGGGTCAAGGGGGGATATATTACTAACTACCAAAAATTTATTGGTCAGCCGTCCCTCATTATTGAGCAGGGGAAAGTATTTTTGGTTTGCCTTCATGGTGAGGATCAAACATTCTTGTGGGACCTGCAAAAACTCAGACTCAAAACTACAGGTGAGTACGTTAGGGTGCTCCACAAGAGCACATACCTCATCTAAAAGTGAGTCGTCTTCTAATGGGTGGTAGTTTGAGCCAAGTTCTTTAGCTTTTGTTGTGAGTTGCTCCTGAATCATGGCCTTTCTTTGCTCAAAACCTACAATCACAATTCCCCTCTCCTTCATGACCCGTTCGTAATCGTTTGCATGACCAATTGTGATGACGGAATCGAGGCTCTCAAATCTGTGTCCCTTTGTAGATTGACCGGCGTCCAATCCCAAAACTTTGACCGACAAAACACTTGACCCGTACAGCGCAATCAAGGAGTGCGCCGGTCTAACAAAATGAACGGTACTCCAGCCTGGCATCTCACAACCCTTATCGAGTTGATAGCTCATCACTTTTGGTATGGGCAACTTACTCAGCATCAGATTTAAACTCACCTGAAGACCGGCCTCTAATTCAATACCGGGCTGAAGTCGATCACAAAATAAAGTCTCAGACTTCCCGTCCATCTCACGCCGCATCTCACCAATTTCTAGACCTGCAAGGCCCAATGACTGGAGTTTCTTGGTCAATGCCGGCGTTGCCTGACCCTGATCGTTAAGGGCTACTGAGACTGGCATTATTTTCTGCAAAATTTGCTTATCGGGTGCTCTACTCAAAACGTCAGTAATCAGCACTCCCAATCTGCGCGGGGTTGCGAATCCTGTTGATCTACTTTTATCAATAAGTAGCCCCTGATCTTTTAAGCTATGTGTAATTACCTCTTTAAAGGCTTCCCCAATTTTTTTCAGTGCTTTGGGAGGCAACTCTTCAACCAAGAGCTCAATTAATAAATTATCTAATTTCATCTTTTGTTATTTTTTAGCTTACTGACTACTTTGTTTTGAATTATTTACGCGCTTTTTGCAGTTAACTGATCTATCCATTCCCGCGGGGCCATTGGAAATCCTAAGCGCTCTCGACTCTCCAAATAGCTTTGAGCTACTGCTTTCGCTAATTGTCTAATTCTCCCAATGTAGGCAGCGCGTTCAGTTACGCTGATAGCGCCCCTTGCGTCTAATAAATTAAAATTATGCGCACATTTAAGTACTTGCTCATAAGCGGGCAGCGCCAATTTTTTTTCAATCAAGTAATGCGCTTGTTTCTCATTTGCACCAAATGCATGAAATAAGAAGTCTACATCGCTGTGTTCAAAGTTGTATGCAGATTGCTCTTGTTCATTTTGCAAATATACATCGCCGTAATTTACATGATCAGTCCACTTTAAATCGTATACATTGTCAACGCTTTGCAAATACATAGCCAGTCTTTCCAACCCATATGTAATTTCACCGGTTATAGGCTTGCAGTCTATGCCTCCAACCTGTTGAAAGTATGTGAACTGAGTTACCTCCATTCCGTTGAGCCAGACCTCCCAACCTAAACCCCACGCACCAAGTGTTGGATTCTCCCAGTCGTCTTCAACAAAGCGTATATCGTTTTTTTTCAAGTCAAAGCCTAATGCTTCGAGTGACCCCAAATACAGATCAAGGATATCTGATGGCGCGGGTTTTAATACAACTTGGAATTGGTAGTAATGTTGAAGTCTGTTCGGATTTTGTCCATATCGGCCATCTTTGGGTCTTCTGCTTGGTTGAACATATGCAGCTCTCCAGGGTTCTGGCCCTATCGAGCGAAGAAATGTTGCCGTATGTGACGTTCCTGCTCCCACCTCCATGTCGTAGGGTTGTAACAAAGCGCAGCCCTGTGAGTCCCAGTAGTTTTGTAATTTGAGGATGATTTGTTGAAATGTCAGCATTTAATGATCTTATTTACTTGGGTATTCTTTTATGAAGTAGTATATGTATCGCTCACCTGATTTTGTTATTTTAATCCCTGAGTCTAGAGCGTAGTTACTAATTATTCGAAAAATCCAGCGTCCATTTAATGATCCCTTTTTATTAAGGATTCTGGTGGTTTCTTGTGTTGTGTATGAGGACTCCTCTTTTGAATTTTTTTCGAGCAATCGTTATGCATATCAACATGTATATGAAGCAAATGAACCAAATTGGAAATAGCCCGTACTTACCACTCCAACTTGCATAAACAGTGGGCCGCCCAATTATTCCTTTTATCTCACCGACCAATACACCTTGCTCGTATTTTGGTAATAACCCCAGGACATAGCCGTTTTCATCAATGTAAGCCGTTGCCCCAGTATTCGTCGCTCTTAGTACGGGTCGGTGCATCTCAATAGCCCTCATACGTGAGGCATTCAGGTGCTGCTCGACAGCTAATAAGGGACCGAACCATCCAATATTGCTCATATTCACCAAGACGGTGGGTTGATTTTCTCGCCGTGAATCAAAGGAAGACGCTATTTCTTCACCGAATACATCCTCATAGCAAATATTTACCCCTATATTTTGACCACCCCACTCCCAACTTGGTTGTACTTCACCACCTCTTGTAAAGCTACCAAGAGGAATGTTCATCATATCTGTGAACCATTTGAACCATGGTGGAATGAACTCACCAAAGGGAACTAGGTGATGTTTACTGTACAAATAGACCTCTCCACTTGCATTTATTCCTTCAGCTGAGTTGGTATAGCCCATTTGGCTATTCCCAATCACACCCAATAAAACTGATTTTTTTTCGTTTTGCGGGAGCTTAAGATTTTGGACAATATCACTTAAGTAATCGGGAGGCAAATATTTTTTTAATACCGGCAATGCAGTTTCTGGAGTTATCACCCAATTTGTTTTAGCATCAATTATTTCTTGCTTGTACCAATTAAGAGCTTTGAGTCCCTCAGGACCATACTTAATCTCTTGACCAATATTTCCTTGTAACAAGCTAAAACTTATCGGCGCAGTAAATGAATCCTCACTGTCTCTGAGGTTTTCCAAAACTTTAATTTCGCTTGGCAACGGGACCGTCAATGTAGCAGTCACAAGTAATGCAAAAAGCCAACGTGTATTGTTTAATTTCAGCTTAAACTGTCTCAACTTGAGATCTCGAAGACTCAATTTTTTTAATGCAATGACGGTTGCCCAACTACACATCGAGGCAAGAGACATCGCCACACCGCCAATTGTGTAAACACCTCCAAGTGGAGCAACTAACTTTAAGGCGTTATCAATATGTGCGTAGCCAACCGAACCCCAAGGGAATCCAGTGAACCACTGCCCCCTTGCTAATTCCGCTGTTGTCCATAGTGTTCCAAATAAAATCCATCTCATCGGGTTCGGCAAGTGTTTACCGACCAAGACATAGGCAGCACAAGCTACTGCGTAATAAAGGCTTAATGCCCCTGCTAAAAGCAGAACAGAGATCACGGCCAAGAATGTAGGCAATCCTCCATAAGTATGCAGTGAGACGTATATCCACCAAAACATAGATGAGAGCCAACAAATTGAAAAAACAAAGCCATAAATAAAGGATGTTTTCAATTTGCTTAAATTGGATACCCCGCTAACTGAAGTATTGGACTGCGTGCGGTCTAAGATGAAACACAGAACGGCCGCACTTGCCACTTGTAGCCATCCCTTTGTGCTCGCATCTACAGGACTGGAGGTGGCGTATGTTTGCAATATTCCTGCAAATCCAAGCATGAATGCATTTAGCCCAAAATTTACCCAAAATCCCAGCTTTAAAGTTTTTTTAAATCCATTGTCATTTTTTAGCAAATCATTCATGTTGTTTTATTTCAGAACGAGCTGCTTCAAAGAGCTATATTCTCAAACACGGTCAGTTTCTTATTCTTTTTAGCGCTAAACATTCTTATGATCACTTCAAAGAGTCTAGGAAGCTTGCGATTGGCGGCGAACTCTAAACCACTTTACTGCGCCAGATTTTGTGTGCATTACCTCAAATTTGTGCGATCCTAGATTGAATATCTCTCCCCTTCGAGGAACATAGCCCATTTCATGAGCAATTAGACCTCCAATCGTATTGAATTCTTCAGCCTCCTCAGATTTTGTAAGTTCAATATTAAATTCTTTAAGTACATCATTCAAGTCTGTACGACCAGCTACCCTATATGAGCCATCCGATAAGGCATAAATCTCACCTGTATCTTCGTTCGTATCAAACTCATCTTCAATTTCGCCAACTATTTCTTCTAAAACATCTTCAATAGTCACTAAGCCTGCGACTCTTCCAAACTCATCTATGACAATGCACATATGGCTCCTACTTCGTCGGAAATCACGGAGCAAATCTACCAGCCCTTTACTCTCAGGGATCCAAACCGTAGGACGTAGCAAAGTCCTTAAATTCAGTTCTGGTGCTTTTTGTAGTTTAATTAGGTCTTTGGTGTGCAATATTCCAATGATATTTTCTCGCTCACCCTCATAAACTGGGAAGCGTGAATGGGCGATATCAATTACAGAATATAGTATCTTCTCTATATGATCTTCAATGTTCACCACATCCATCGCAGGAGCGGCTACCATGATATCCCCAGCCGTTTGCTGTGTAAGCTCTAGTACACCTTGCATCATACGCAAGGTCTCTGCGCCAATTGCTTTATCTTGATGTGCCTTATTGAGCAGAACCTCTACGTCATTGATATTTCGTAGCCCTGGTGTTAACCAGTCTATGAACCTCGACTTTAAACTTTTGTTAGGCAACTGAGAATCTTTGATTGTTAATGTTAAATATAGTTTCGATCTTATGTTCAAGACGATTGCTACATTTTAATAGATTCAAGCACCTAAATTATGACGCTGACTTTTGCCTTGCTAGCTTTACGCCTTGTCTGATTTCTTGGACATCTTTCATAAAATCCCAGAATTTTTTAATCTCTCTTCTTATATCGTAGTTGGTTTTTGCGTATTGTTCCAACATGAGTTCATTCAATTGGGTATCGATAGATGGCTTTGCGAGCGAGACATAGGCTTCCGTTTCTGATCCCTCTCGGTTTAAAACTGCACCATGTTTACGCGCTATTTTTAACATGTGTGCATTTTCACTAAGGGCATGTATAAAAATCGTTTTTATATTATTGTTTGTAGCGTGTATTGATGCGCGCTCAAAAAGTTTATTCCCGTACCCTTTACCTCTTTGGGTTTTTAATACTGACACGCCGAATTCAGCCTGCTTCTCTTTGTCGTTCTCATTTGGGAGTGCCAAATGAGCCATTGCCACTAACTCCATTGAATCACTAAAGATACCGTATATATCGTCTCTCTCATAATTTAAACCATCAACGTATCGCTCTATGTGTTCATCAGTCGCCGTGTACCCAAAACGCATAAACCTATCTTGATTATCTAGAGACAATAAATGCTTTTTAATTTTAGATTTGTGTAACTTTCCTAAAGTGTTGATTGCAACACCTAATACACCTATCGGACGTTCGCTAAAGTCGACCCACTTGGGATTAAATAGATTTACCCATTCATTCAATGGTGATGTCTTTTTATCTATCGATTGTGTTTCAGTCATACATACTATTTTAAGGGTTTTCCCTAAATTCATGTATATAGATTCAACAATGTCCCTACATTATTCATACATTGAATACCAGGTATGAATCGATCTATACCGGGATCAAACAGCTACAAATTTTCAGAACAAAAAAAACCCCATCCTTTTGGGATGGGGTTTTTAGGGCTATAAAAGCCTGACGATGTCCTACTTTCACACGGGTATCCGCACTATCATCGGCGCTGAAGCGTTTCACTGTCCTGTTCGGTATGGGAAGGAGTGGTACCACCTCGCTATGGTCATCAGGCATAACTTTTTGTTCGCTTGAATAAATCAAGCAAACGAATTCATAGAATCAATCAGCATTTTTTGAACTGCGTCACTTGCATAAGTCCTTGATGTAAACATCAAAGTTATAGGGTCAAGTCGCACGAGCAATTAGTATTGGTTAGCTTAACGCATTACTGCGCTTCCACACCCAACCTATCAACGTCCTGGTCTAGAACGACTCTTCAGGGGGCTCGAGGCCCCGGCAAAACTAATCTCAAGACGAGTTTCCCGCTTAG
>CAIWAO010000127.1 GCA_903910745.1 uncultured Burkholderiales bacterium | reverse complement strand
CTAAAGTTAATGAAGCAAGTGCAGATTTAAGTTCGACCCCAGTAACTGGATTGGAATTAATTAAAGGCGGTGAAGATAAAGCATAAAGTGTGAATGTGTAACTTTTTATGCCAGCACCACTTGAGCAGGGAGTCTGGTACCCAAGATAAGCCCCATCATCACCAACGCCAGACTTGCCTACTCCGAATGAGTCACGCTTTAGTTCAAATATTCCAACGGGTATATTGTAAAGGACCCAATTGTACTTGGTTTGTCCAGGAGCCTCGGTGCTCATCAGCAACGCGAGTTCAGAAGTGTTTGCTGGTAAATTTGACCAAGCTAAATCTGGCGACGAGCCAACACCATCGCATGTATAGGGGGCAGTTAGTGCCGTTCCTAAGCTACTAGTTAATGAGAATGTTGCTCCAGGAGAAGTCTGTACTCCAGCTCCACCGCTGCCGCCGCAGGCAATTAAAGATGAAATTAGAACGCTGGTAATGAAGGCGATTACCAAATATTTGGATGCCATAAAAAATCATTTAAATAACTTTTGTTAGTGCATTATCGTTGTTAGTGTTTATTTCTTCAAGTAGTTTTAAATTTGACTTACGTCCGGGAGATTCGGGGCCCGACATCATCCCAAGCGCATAGCCAAGCTCCTCAAGTGCACGAAGCCGACGCATTCCCTCAGCCCCTTGAGCCCGCTCTTTGCGCGATTCATTGCCGTGAATGGTTTTAGCTTCAGCTCAGCTGAGGAGGCTTGACTTGCGCCGGCAGACCAATTAGCGGGGTAAATATAAACACCCAAAAGCTAAAAGCACCCATCCTTCAAAGCTAGACTTCAAAAAGCCAAGATTTACTTATTATGTAGACCACATTGTTCTGTATATGCCATCTGGGTCATGGTCCTGCGTTTGCTTAGCAATATTAAATTGTCGCCCCCCTTGGTGATCTTTTCCGTTGCCTGCAATGTATTGCCAATTTCCTTCATTACTGTAAATATCATAATCAAGGAGCTGTGAACGAAACCAGGCTTCTCCAACTTCCCAGTGACCGTTCAGGTTATAGATCCAGTAGCTTGCAACGACTTGGCGCATTCGGTTTGACAAATAGCCAGTTGCAAGTAGTTCACGCATGCCGGCATCCACAAAAGAGTCACCTGTATAGCCTCTTGACCAGCGTTTAAATTTTATGCCTGAGTATGCCTCACACAGCTCAGCTCTTGGTTCATCGTTTAGATCAGTCAGTGAAGAATTCTTTGTTAATTTTTTAATGTATAAAAAGCGGAAATAATCACGCCATAAAAGTTCAAACCAAAGCCAATATGTACCTTCATTTGGGCCGTGAAGATACTCATATTCAATTAACTGTTTTGCTATGCTTCTGGCTGAACAGCATCCTAACGAAAGCCACGGTGAGAATTTACTGGAGTAATCCATTCCAATTAGCTGATTGCGGGTTTTTTTGTAAGAATCTACTAAACGACGCTTGAAGTATTGCTCGATATGGAGGACTGCCTTGCTTTCTCCACCTGCGAAGGATTTAACAACCACAGATGTATCTAATCCAGTAAACTCCTCAGTGCTGAGGCTAATGGGGGGTAAAGGAGAGACAACCATGAGAGTCTCAACTGGGTTAGTAAACTTTAATTTATGTTTCTCAACTTTTAGGCGAAACTGAGTAAAGACATCAGGCATATCTATTAATTCAAAGGGCAAAGAATCAGGCGCTAACATGCTGGATTGCCAAAAAGATTTAACCTTAAACCCTGCTTTTTTTAACTTAGAAACCACCCCCAGCTCTTTGCAAGTGAAAATTTGTTCACAGTAAATTATGTTGGTCTTCAGTTGAGCGCCTAGACCTTGTAATACGTCAATATAGTCGCCCCTAAATTCAAATAGGTCAGATCCCAATGCTCTGAGCTGAGCCCTTAAATCATGCAAAGACTCTTGTAAAAAAGTGCTCCGAAGGTCGCTTGTGTTGGGATAGTTTTTTAAACTGTCTTGTTTTAATTCAGATTCAAGGATGTAGACAGGCAAAAGAAAATCCGTATCCTTACATGCCTGAACCAGTGCTGGGTTATCACTTAACCTCAGATCATTCCTAAACCAGTAAATCGCTGTAGTCATTGGTGCTTATAAATTAATAAAAAGTAATAAAAAGTAATAGAAACCGATAGGAGGGAGCTATTGAAAATATTAATACTTTATGGGTGAGAGCACTGTAGAGCAAAAATAGTTGATGACTCTTATGATTGGTTAACTCCCTAACATGCCAATGCTGGTATATTGTGAACTAAATTGATTACAGTATTTTTTGCTCATAACAAATGTTAATTTGCTAAACTACTTTAGAAGATTCAAAGAGATTATTTCAACTTTTTGTTTTATCCGAAAAACTCCGTCAATCTCTCTGTCTTTAAATCCAACACATGAGTAAGCCCTCACCAATTCCCGGCGGTGAGGGCTATAACAAGCTTCATCATAAAGGGTGATTTATTTCAATTGTTTGGCGATTTGTTTGGCCATTTGTTTGGCGGTTTTTTACACCTGAAGTTTTAGTGGGGTATCCCTCAGGCGCTGCCCACAAGCCGCATGAACGGCGTTTGCAATTGCTGCGGCCATGGGGCCGTGAGCTCCTTCGCCGACTCCTAAAGATCGCTCCTCAGGGCGATTTATAAGACTTACCTCAACTAAGGGTACATCAGTGAACCTGAGTACCGGATAATCGCTCCAGTTTTGGGTCTTAATATGATTTGTGTCGTAATCAACTCGCTCCAACAGACTCCAACTTGTGGCTTGAATTAATCCGCCTTCAATTTGGTTTTTTAATCCATTCGGGTTGATGATGAGTCCCGCATCAGCACTCGCATAAGCTTTTTCTACCCTGATCGCTCCAGTTTGTGTATTAACTAAAACTTCTGCTATTACGGCGCAGTAAACGGCCATGTTTTTGTATTTGGCGAACCCCATACCTCGGCCCCTTTTTTCTATCAAACCCGGATTGCCTGCAGGCTGGTTATAGGTATAGCTCTCTTTAGAGGTTCTCCAATTGGCCATCCTTGCAACTTCCTCAATCACTGCTATGGCTCTTGAGTCTTTCAGGTGTTTGAGCCTAAACTCAACTGGATCTTGTCCGCTCTCTGAAGCCAATTCGTCCATAAAGGACTCGATCGCAAGCACATTACAAAATGCGCCAAGCGTCCTCAGGGCTGAAGTTCGAATAGG
The DNA here is from genome assembly GCA_903910745.1 of uncultured Burkholderiales bacterium. Classification (GTDB taxonomy): domain Bacteria; phylum Pseudomonadota; class Gammaproteobacteria; order Burkholderiales; family Burkholderiaceae_C; genus Limnohabitans. The sequence continues at coordinate 15,109 of CAIWAO010000127.1, read as the reverse complement.
CATATTTTGAATTAGGTGATTCACTACTTTTTGATTTGGAAAATCGTATAAAGCAATTGAATTACGGTCTGATCCCCCCGAGGGTTGGGGGATGTTGCGTGAGGGTCCCGCCTTTAAAGGTTTTTCTGTATACCATGCACCAAGTAGATTGCATCCATCGGGATCGTAGGGTCTGGTGCTGTGTGTATAACTCCAAAGTTCATGTTGCCAATAAGCAATGTAACCCTTGGAGTCCAACTTAGCTGACATCTCGACCAACATTGGGCTACCGTACGGCTCCCAAGCAAACTCATCTTCTCGCATCCACTGCAATCTAACAGGGATACCGGGCAGTGCTTTGGCAATTAACGCAGCGTCTAAAGCAACATCATCTGCACCGTTATGTCCGTAACAACCCGAGCCCTCAACGTGAGCAACTGTAATCTGCTCTTTAGGAATTCGCAGAGCCTTTGCTAAGTCATTCCTCAGTGGGAACACTCCCTGTGAATGGCACCAAACTTTTAAATGATTACTGGCGTCAGACATTGAACCTTCCCAATGGGCAAGCGCACAAGAAGGGCCGATCGAGCCGTGAGCAATGTAAGGTCTTGTGTAACGCTGTCTGTAAAACTTATCCTCACTTTTGACCAACTCTGCAGTAATTCCTTTTTGACTAACGACGTCGTCTTGTGTTTTTTGATTTCGCATGTGCTCAAAAAGAGCAGTGCCAAAGGGTGGGAGATCGTTGGGAGTTTGCCATTTAGCAATTGCTCTCAAAGCATTTGCAGCCGCAACGGCTTGTTCCTCTCGCTTAGCAATGACGCCCAAGAAACTGCCGTCTTGCAACACCTTTAAAACACCAGGGAGTTTTTCAATTTGTTCTTTGCTAAATGAAATCAAACTAGCCCTAGGTGCGGGAGGGCGGATAACGCGGGCGTGAACCATTTTGGGTAGTCGAAGGTCTTGTACATACATGGGCTGCCCACTGACTTTTCCAGGAATATCACGGCGTGCCAAATCAAAACCAATTAGTTTGTGTGATGAACTATTCTTGGGTTGCACTTTAGCAGTTGCATTAACTGAGTAGTTCACACTTGCTAAGAGATCGGTATATTTAACTGAGATGGCTTTGTTTGAGGCCATCTTTATGATGCCCCCCTCAGCTATAAGGGTGTCAGCACCTACATTGAGTTTTTTGCTACCCGCATCAATGAGCATTGAGCGAACCTCAGCACATGCGTATCTCAGTGCTGTACCGCTGTCTTGAATAGATAGACTCCCAGATGTAACCCCCTCATCAGGTGTCAGGTCAGTGTGACCAGATATGACTTTTATATTTTTTAGTTCAATATCTAACTCATCCGATACGATCTGTGTCAGTGCAGTCAAAATTCCTTGACCTAACTCAACTTTACCAGTGAGCATGGTGACTTTTCCGTCAGGATGAATGTTGATCCAAGCGTCTAATTTTGGGTTGTTTTTAAGACTACCAGGCAGTGGGGGTGATGCTTTGTCGTCTGCACTCAGTGCACTAATCCAATTGAACCCGTAGCACAGAACGCCGGCTCGCAAGAAAGATCTTCTAGAGGTAGAGGTAAGTTTTGAAAAGTTAGTGTTCATACAGACTCCTTAGCTTTTTTGGGCTGAGCTAGAGGCTTAGATTTCGATTGTTTAATTTGCAGTGCGGCTCGTTTGACTGCTTTTAAGATTCTGCTGTGTGTGCCGCATCTGCATAGATTTGCATCTAAGGCGCCTCGGATCTGGGAGTCCGTGGGGTCAGGATTTTTGTCAAGAAAACTTTTAGCTGTCATGATCATGCCGTTGATGCAGTAACCGCACTGAGCCGCTTGTTCTTCAATAAAAGCATTTTGCAAAATGCTAAGTGAATCAACCTCCATGCTCTTTTGAGCTCTTTGGCTTAGGCCTTCAATGGTCGTAATTTTTGCCTGAGCAGGAATGTTTTTGAGTAAAGTCACACATGACCTAATGGGTTGATTGTTCATTAAAACGGTACAAGCCCCACATTGCCCGGCTCCACACCCAAACTTAGCCCCGTTTAGTTCTAAGTCATTCCTAAGAATATACAGAAGTGGCGTAGTGAGATCGGCGTCGCAGTTTTTTAGTTCGCCGTTGATGTTTAGCGTGGTTTTCATTGGATTAAATGTGCAGAAATTGAAAAAACCTGATTAAACCCTAAAAATCTTTCTTTGAGTATTGTGAATTTCTCTTAGATTTTCATCTCTTGGGGTACAAATGCATTGAAAGGGCTGTTTTCAGAATTTCTCCCTTAACTTTTAAGTCAAGTTGTAAGTTAGTAGAATGCACTTAACTTTAGTTGAATTTTTAAATCATGCGCAACACGTCCTCAGAAAACCTAACCCCACTCACGCAAAATAGTTTCAATCAACTGCCAGACGCTCGTCTTCAGTTCATCATAAAAACATTCATAGCTCACTTGCACGGTTTTGCAAGGGATACGCAAATTACCCACGCTGAGTGGCGAGCTGGGCTGGAGTTCTTACACAAGGCCTCCGCTATCACAGATGAGTCCCGCAGTGAGTTCTCCCTCATGTCCGATGTCTTTGGTCTGTCCTCTTTGGTTGACCTCCTAGCAATGGGCACAGAGCGGGCAACCCCCGGCAGCAACTTAGGACCCTTTCACACCCGTGGTTCAAAAGAGGTGAAGAGTCCTGCTAATTTACTTAAAGACAACGAAGGTGAACCGGTTGCTTTTTGCGGCAAAGTACTTGACCTAAACGGCAAGCCTATACCCAACGCCACAGTTGATTTCTGGCAAAACGCTGACAATGGCCTTTATTGGCAACAAGACCCCAATCAGCCTCAAGATAACCTGCGTTGCATGTTGCATGTAGGAGATGACGGCTCTTTTGAAATCGTGACCATCCGCCCTAAGCCTTATACAATTCCGATGGATGGCCCCGTTGGGGCCTTGTTCGTAGAGTCTAAACGCTCTCCTTGGCGTCCCGCTCATATGCACTTGATCGTTGAGGCGCCTGGGTATAAAACTCTCGTTACTGAAATCTTTGATGAGGAAGATCCTTACTTGGATAATGACGCAGTATTTGGAGTGCGAGAGGTCTTAGTGGCTCAGTATAAAAAATCAACGGACAGTGAGCTTTTGTCAAGATACAAAGATATTCCTAATCTCCTAGAGGTTAGGCTAGATTTGGTTTTAGAGTAAATAAAACCGCATTTCAATAACAAAAAATATTCAAAAGAGTCTTTTTAAATGTCAATTAAATCAGATACGTGGATTCGTAAAATGGCCAAAGAGCACGGCATGATTGAGCCCTTTGAGCCTGGTCAGGTTAGGAAAAACGCGGCCGGTGAGAAAATTGTCAGCTACGGCACAAGTAGTTATGGGTATGATATTCGCTGTGCCCCTGAATTCAAGGTCTTCACCAATATCTATAGCACTGTAGTTGATCCTAAAAACTTTGACGAAAAGAGCTTTGTCGATATTGAGTCTGAAGTTTGTATCATCCCACCCAACAGTTTTGCCCTAGCAAGAACAATGGAGTATTTTCGGATTCCTAGAAATGTACTTACCATTTGCCTTGGTAAAAGCACCTACGCAAGGTGTGGAATTATTGTGAACGTCACCCCCTTTGAGCCAGAGTGGGAGGGATACGTTACGCTCGAGTTCTCAAACACAACGCCTCTGCCTGCGAAAATATATGCGGGCGAGGGGTGTGCACAAGTATTGTTTTTCGAGAGCGATGAAGTTTGCGAGACGAGCTACAAAGATAGAGGCGGTAAATACCAAGGTCAGATTGGCGTCACACTCCCCAAAACCTGAAGCAACAAAAACAAAAGCTTCAAAATCCTCCAATTCCCTTAAAGCCAGGGAAAATCTGTGATTTTGATCACAAGTTAGTGTTTTTTGTGATCAAAATCACTCCCAGTTGAACACTATTTAACTCAGTCTAGATAATTACACCCCTCTGGGTGAGACAATCAGGGGTATATGAATTCTTTCTCAAAATTACAGTTGGCCGAGCCAATTGCGCGTGCCGTAGCCGAGATGGGCTACGCGGAGATGACTCCCATCCAGGCTCAGGCCATACCAGTGGTCCTTAGTGGCAAGGACGTCATGGGGGCTGCTCAAACGGGAACGGGCAAGACAGCGGCATTTTGCTTACCCTTGCTACAAATACTTTTGAAGCACGAAAACACATCGACTTCACCCGCTAGACATCCTGTGCGCGCATTGGTTCTGCTTCCAACTCGGGAGTTAGCTGATCAAGTAGCACAACAGTTAAAACTCTATGCTCGATTTACTCAGATGAGGACAGCTGTCGTTTTTGGTGGCATGGATATGAAGCCCCAAAGTGTTGAGCTTCGCGGTGGAGTTGAAATACTGGTTGCAACCCCTGGAAGACTTCTTGATCACATTGAGGCTAAAAATGTAGTCCTAAACCAAGTCGAATACGTGGTTTTGGATGAGGCTGACAGAATGCTTGATATTGGTTTCTTGCCAGATCTGCAGCGAATCCTTAGTTTTTTACCCAAGCAACGAACAACACTTTTGTTCTCAGCCACTTTCTCCCCAGAAATCAAACGTTTGGCCTCAAGTTATCTGCAAGATCCGGTGACCATCGAGGTTGCAAGGCCAAACCAAACGGCGTCCACAGTGTCTCAACACTTTTATAGCGTTGCAGACGATGACAAACGAGCTGCGCTTAGACAATTGCTTAGGGAGAAAGGTATCACCCAGGCTTTCGTATTTGTGAACAGCAAACTAGGTTGCGCAAGACTAGCCAGATCACTTGAAAATGATGGCCTTAAAACAACTGCTCTACACGGCGATAAAAGCCAGGATGAGCGCTTAAAAGCATTAGAGGCTTTTAAAGCAGGGGCTGTCGATTTACTTATATGTACCGACGTAGCAGCTCGCGGGCTCGATATCAAGGACGTTCCCGCCGTCTTCAACTTCGATGTCCCATTTAACGCCGAAGACTACATTCACCGCATAGGCAGAACGGGTCGTGCGGGTGCTACGGGACTTGCAATTAGTTTTGCTTCATCAAACGATACACGTTTGATTGCAGATATCGAGAAGCTCACAAAACAAAAAATCGAACTTGAAGCGATTGAGTTTGAAAATGATAGACCTAGAGCCCGTAACAACACGGGTAAAAGGGCTTGGGAAGAAGAGCGTGTATCGCGAGAGAGCAAATTCTCAAATCCTATGTACGCAGTACCCAAGATGTCCAAAGATCCTTTTTTTGACAAACCCTATGAACCTAGTTCAAGCGTGTCTGAAGAAGTTAAGCCTTCGTGGGAAAGTGCACCAGCTAGAGCAGGCGCTAGAAACATATCAGCCAATATCAAGTCTAAACGCAAGGTGGCTGCTTTATTTAAGAGCTAGTCGTGAGGCATTCAAACGACTTTTACTCGTTTGATGGTTTGATCGCTTTGCTCACAGTTGACCTGTATTTTTTTGAATGAATTTTCAGGTCCAAGTTCTACTGCTGTTAAACATCCGCCCCAAACACACCCCGTATCTAGGCTCATTACGTTATATTGCACTAAAGAGTTATGTGAATCATTTGGATTGAGCGCGGACCAGTGACCAAACGCAATTAACACGTCCTGGGTTAGTCGTCCTGGGACCGCAAACCAAGGGAAATATCCAAGCGGGGCGTTTACTGCAGGCCCCTTAGTTGCGAACTCCATCTCACCTGTCGCACTACAAAACCTCATTCGAGTGAGTGCATTGACAATGGCTCGTTGTCTATCGGTACCGATTAGCTCGTTGTTCCAAGTTGTAGGTGTATTGCCAAATAGAGTACTTAAACAATTTACCCAATCAGGTCCGCCAAGTTCGCGCTCAATCTCTTTGGCTAAAGTTAGTGTTGTGTTTAAATCCCAAGATGGGTAAACGCCTGCGTGAACCATAAGACATTCATGAGCATAAACAGCCAAGGGTCTGCTTCTCAGCCAAGACACGATCTCATCTTTATTCCATGCGCTCAGTACATCGTTTAGAGTATCGCCAGTTTTCAGGCTCCTTAGCCCACACTCGATACCTAGGAAATGAATATCATGATTGCCAAGCAAACAAACTGCGCTTGTTCCGAATCCAATAAGACGATTCAACGTAGCCAAGTTCTCAGGGCCCCTGTTAATGAGATCCCCCAAAACATAAAGCGTATCTCTGCTGGGAGAGAAGTCAATCATTTCTATGAGTTTGGCTAAAGGAGCGTCGCAGCCTTGAACATCTCCGATCATGTAGCTTGACATATATACGTGCTTATTTGTAAAGTGATGAGTTAATTTAAAGGTGGTCAATCGGCAGTAAAACTACCATCTGCAATTTAATTTACCAACTATGAAGTGATGAAAGGTCAATGAATGCTGATTGCTGTCAACAACAGTTATATGGGTCGACTTGACTCATTCGTGTCTTTAAATACTGGAGATTATAATTTGGCGAGGACATTTGATCAATTGGTAATGTCTGTTCTTGTGATTCTTCTCAGTTCTTGTTTTGGAAAACGATGGATTTTTTAATCATTATTTTGCTTATTCTGATAAACGGCATATTTGCTATGTCAGAAATGGCTTTGGCCGCCAGCAGAAAAGTGCGTTTAAAAGCTATGCAAGATGCGGGGAATAGTTCATCAAAGGGGGCCAAAACTGCACTGGAGTTAATGGGTAAGCCCACAGAATTTTTATCCACTATACAAATTGGAATCACCTCCATTGGCGTACTCAACGGTATAGTGGGTGAGGCTGCATTTAGTGAGCGCTTTACAAATGCATTAACGAGTTGGGGATTGAGTGCAACCTTATCCCCTTTACTTGCTACAGCCACTGTTGTCACACTGATCACACTTGCGACGATACTTTTTGGCGAACTTGTACCCAAAAGAATTGCACAACTCCATCCTGAGCGTGTGGCCTCACTCGTTTCAGGCTTGATGAGTGGATTACTTGTCCTATCAAGACCATTGGTACATTTACTCTCAAGTACAACCTCCTTTATTCTTAAATTAATGGGTGTAAATTTGAAGGGCACTGACGCCGTGACTGAGGAGGAAATTAACGCCAGTTTGAATGAGGGTTTGAACGCAGGTTTGATTGAAGACCAAGAGCACCAAATGGTCAAAAATGTATTTCATTTGGATGAGCGCCAACTTACCTCCATGATGGTGCCCAGAGCCGACATTATTTGGTTAGATGCTAAATTAAATTCTGACGAGGCCATCAAAGCACTCAAACACCAAGATCCGCACTCATGGTATCCGGTATGTAGAAGTTCACTTGATGACGTCATTGGGGTCATTGGCATTAATCAGTTAATTCAGCACTTAGGCTTGGGCACTTTATTGGAGGAGATGGCGCTCCCTGTTGCCTTCGTGCCTGAGACGCTTACCGGTTTAGATTTGTTAGAGCAATTCCAGAACCCTAGAAAGAGTACTTCAAAGAATTCTAGTCATCTTTCACTATCTTCCCCAGTATCACCCTCGTCATCACCCTCATCATCACCTCAAGGCGTGACAGGTCGATTGGTCTTGGTCGTTGATGAGTACGGTGTTTTGCACGGACTCATCACTCCTAAAGATGTCTTAGAGGCTATCACGGGCGAGTTGTTACAGTCCAGCAGTCCTGGTCAAGTTTGGGCGACCATGCGCAGTGATCACTCATGGATGTTAGACGGCCTGATGCCGATTCAAGAGCTCAAACAAAGACTAGAAATTGAGGAGTTACCCAAAGAAGACAATAGGGTTTACAACACCCTGGCAGGACTGATCATGGCTATCTTGGGACGCCTACCCATCGTTGGCGATACAGCCAAGTGTGGGCCATGGCAATTTGAAGTTCATTCACTCGATGAACGGCGTATCAACAGCGTAATTGCAAGAAAAAGACTGACAACAAAGAGCTAATTTTCACAAGAGCTTTAAATAGCTCTTAATTATTAGGTGCTAGGTCTGGCAATATTACGAAGCCTAATTTTATTAGGTAGTGGCAATGAGCGTTTGAGCACATCTTCACCCAGCCACTGCGCGCATCTTCTTGCACGCGCTGCAACAGTGTTCAAAGGGAGTTGCTGATAGTCATCGTTGAATACTTCAAAGCTGTAGTCCCCTCTGTATCCAAGTTTGTACAAACGCGTAACAAGATCAGCCAAAAACTCACTATGCACTCCCTCGCCTGGAAACACTCTAAAGTGCCTCGCTGTTGTGATGCGTTCTTCAACTGAGGGTATCTCTTGCCACATGAAGTCTGCCAATTGGACTAAAAATATTTTCTCAGGATCGATGATTTCTAAATCATCCAAAGAGGACTGAGTTGCCAAAATATGAAAGGAGTCTATACCGATTCCTAAATTGGGTATATCGGCCCGCTCAACGATATCCCAGGCCTGTGCAAATTCATTGATCGTTCTCCCCCAGGACAGACCTTCATAGGCCACTTTAATGCCCTTCGGAATTGCCAGCATTGCAAGCTTTCGCAAATCTTTTGCCAGGCTCTCGTAGTCCTGGGTTGCATGGGTAGAGGTGGAGGAGCAGACCAACAATACTTTAGATTCAAGTGCGGCACACATCTCAAGCATCGACTTTGCAATATCGACCTTGTATTCATGCAAGTGACCACTGAGTCCCTCAAAGTCCCTTAAAACTTGGAATCCAGTGACTCTTAGACCGCTTGTTTTTACTGCAGATACTGCCGCTTCTATGCCGTTTGGATGTCCAACAATGTCCCGTGCATTCAGCATAATTTGCTCAAAACCAGCTTGTTTTACAGCACTGAGCTTACCCTCTAACGTGCCTGCAAGGGAGATGGTGTCCATGCCAAAGTCGGCGAGGTTTCCTATGATGGGATTCATGGTGTTGCCTTCAATCAACGTTTGACGAGTTCAAAACTAACGCCGCCCATCCAAGTTCTGGTCAACGCACCCGTATCCTCTGTGTGAACGATTGGAGACTCAATGAACTCAACACCTTTGGATCTGTAATCTTTAACGGCCTCAAAAACGCTAGGTGTACTAAATGCGATCCGTTGCAAACGCTCATCCTCATCAATGCTCAGTAAACCTGCCTCAGGCTCAATCAACTGAATAAAAAACTGATGACAAGGACTACGCAAAATAGTGCCCTTGGGAAGAATTCCAAACCTGGTGTTGTGGGGAAGCACTTCAAAGCCAAACAACGAGCAATAAAATTCGCTCCAGTCCTCATCTCGGTCGTTGCCAATGTATTGCACCACTCCAAAGAGTTGGACACCGCGTAGGGCACTGGGGTGCTGATCAACGGTTGGAATTGGGATAAAGTCCACATCGTAAATTGAGAACTCTTTGTAACGATCTACAAAATAAATACGACTTTGTCCTACTCCGTGCACCGCAGGAATATTCAACTCCATCACCTCGACTTGAGTAGGAACTGCCCACGCACCTAGCTCAAGTGCCCTGTGATATGCAGTAGAGGCATCTCTCACACGCAGTGCTATAGCTGCGATCACGGGGGTCTCTGTTGGGCTAGAGCGGTGTGCAAGCCCTGCGTCGTGGGCATTGATGATGATGTTGATATCTCCTTGTCGGTATAAGGTCACCTCCCTAGAGCGGTGTCTTGCGATAGGTCTAAATCCCATCATCTCCAACACTTGGCCCAGCGCCTGGGGCTTGGAGGTCGCGTACTCAATAAATTCAATTCCCTCCATACCAATGGGATTCAAATTATCTGGAATCGCTTCTCGTGTGTTTTTAGAGGTGTCGGACATGAAAATTTTCCCCAATTATTTAAAACTGTTCACTGAATATTAATAAAACTATGAACTTATATGAATTAATTTGAACTTAAACCGTTTATTTCTCAAGACTTTGTGCTTGCTGCATCCCACCCAAGAAGAGTCTTTCAATGTGTGGATCCTCCAGCAACTCCGATGCCGCTCGTTGCAACACCTTTTGACCAGACTCTAATGCAATTGCTTCGTCAGCGAATTTCAGTGCACTTTTTACATTTTGCTCAACCATTAAGACGGTAGTACCTTGATCGGCCAGTTTTCTTAGTAGTTTAAATACATCTTGAACAACGATTGGTGAGAGTCCGATGGAGGGCTCATCAATCAAAATCACCCTAGGTCTTAGAAGCAGTGCCCGACCAATTTCTAATTGCTTTTGTTCACCGCCCGATAAAGCACTTGCCATGGAGTGGATGCGCTCTTTGAGTCTTGGAAAGAACTCTAAAACCTCGGGAATTCTTTCGTGAGTGGTTTTCATTCCTAAAGTGATGCCACCAAGTTCTAAGTTTTGGATCAAACTCAGTTGTCCAAAAAGATTACGACCTTGAGGGACGAATGCAATTCCTTTGGCCAGTAACTCTTTTTGTGAAAGACCCGTAATATCTTCTTCATTAAGAAGAATTTGACCTTGTCTGGGTTTCAGCAGTCCAAATAGAGTTTTTAAAACTGTTGATTTACCAGCGCCGTTAGGACCCAGTAAAAGCGTTATACAACCTTTCTTTGCTTGGAAGCTAAGATGGTTAAGGATCATGAATTCCTTGTACCCTGCAAGCACGCCTTTAAATTCAATACAACAATCTTGCATTTTTTAATTCCCCAGGTAAGCGTCTAGCACTTGTTTGTTTGAGCGAATCTCATCGGGCGTGCCGATGGCCAGCACAGTGCCCTCAACCATCACCATAATACGGTGGCACAGATCCATTACAAAATCCATGTTGTGTTCAATCACGACAAAGCTGCCCCCACTTTTTAAATTAAGTTCCTTTAGCAACCGACTGATTCCACCAACCAATGATGGGTTAACTCCTGCGCACGGCTCATCAAGTAAAACAAGCTCAGGATCGCTCATAAAGGCCATTGCGATATCAACCAGTTTTTGTTGTCCGTAGGAGAGTTCTCCAGCTTTTTTATGGGCAACGTGCTGCATATTAAATAGCATGATTAGCTCGTCCGCCTTGTCCCCAAGTCCAGAGTCTGATGGGGCAAACATTCTGGAGAACATCGTGCCTTTATGCTCTTGGGCTGCAACGATCAAATTATCACGGACACTCATTTTTCCGAAAACTTGAAGTGTTTGAAAAGTGCGTCCTACTCCTAGATGATTCAACTCTAAGGGGTTTAGTTGTGTGACGTCGCGACCATTTAATTCAATCTGTCCCGAGTCGGGCGTGATCTGTCCTAGCATGCTGTTAAACAAAGTGGTCTTGCCTGAACCGTTGGGCCCAATGACGCCAAAGATCTCTCCTGGCATCACCTCAAATGAGACCCCTCCAACGGCTTGGATAGCACCATAAGATTTTTTCAGATCACGGACTTTTAGAAGATAACTTGCTGATTGTGCTTGTGCATTCATGAGCGCACCTCTGTGACGGAAGAAGAAACACTGTGATTATTTAGCTCACCATTTACGCTTTGCATCTTCTCCTGCGTTTGTTTGGCCTGCAAACTCCTGGCATCTGAGGCGTCTTTGGCTAGTTTTTTCGCTCTCATTCTGTCAGGAATACTCAGGAGTCCATCGGGCAACCATATCATCAATAAGATCACGGCAAGACCAAAAATAAACAAGTACCAGGCCTGTGCAAATCTCAGCCACTCAGGCAAGACAACGCCAACTGCACTTCCCAGGACTGGGCCAAGGAAGTATCCAGGGCCTCCGACCACAACCATCAAATACATCATGATAGAGGCACCAACGGTGAATAAGGCAGGGTCAATAAACTGAACCAAGCAGGCGTAAAGACCTCCCGCAATGCCCGCGTAAGCAGCTCCAATTGCAAAGCTCATTAAAGTATAGGCTCGCGTGTTAATCCCCAAACTCTCTGCACGGATCGGATTGTCCCTGAGTGCAGTAAATGATTTACCCCAAGGGGAGTTGATTAAGTTCTTTAATAAAAGTGCCATGATGAGAGTGATAGCAAGAACGAGAAAGTAAAAGTTTCTGTTGTTGTCCAAGTTAAAGTCCAAAAAGGAAGGCCTCGCAATGTTGTTCATTCCAAAGGTACCACCCGTTAGCCATTCCTCATTTCTCATGACAAGCCAAATGGCTGTGTTAAAACCCAGAGTTGCAAAGGCAAGGTAGATGGTTTGAACCCTCAGTGCAGGAAATCCGAGCATCACACCGGCAAAGAAGCACAAAAGAGCGCCCGTTGGCAAGCCAATCCAAAAGCTAATTCCTAGTTTAAGAAAAATGGCAACGGTGTAGGCCCCGATTCCGAAAAACGCGGCTTGTCCAAGAGATTTTTGCCCTGCGTAGCCAGTCGTTAAATTAAGCCCCATCGTAGCAATGATGAAGATCAGCCAAGTCGTTAAGAGATGGACCCCGTAACTCTTCATATAAAAAGGCGCGACTAAGAGAGCTGCTACTGTACATATCCAAATGATGGGGGTAGAAAGTGAGGAGTTTTTCATACTTTACGCTCCTCTTTGCGACCCAGTAAGCCTTGAGGTTTAAAGAGAATGACAACCATAAAAATGATGAGCGCCACCGCGTCCTTATAAGCTGGTGAGATGTAGGCGGCAGCTAAGTTCTCACATACCCCGACCAACAGGCCCCCAAGCAAGGCACCGTTTGAGTTGTTAAAGCCGCCGATGATGGCTGCAAAAAAAGCTTTGTTACCAAGTGACTCCCCCATATCAAATTTGGCAAGATAGGTCGGGGTGACCAAAAGAGCTGCAGCAACAGCAAGCAGTGCATTAATCGCAAAAGTATAAAAAATCATCCTAGGCACATTGATCCCAAGAACTGAGGCACTCTCAGTGTTTTGAGCGACTGCTTGCATGGCTCGACCGGTCACAGTTTTTGTAATGAACGTTTGAGTAAGTAATACAAGCGCCAGTGCCAACACGAAAGTTCCTATGTCCGAGTTGGAAATAGAAATTCCTGCAAAGCGGTAAACGGTATCAGGAAAGAGTGATGGAAAATTCAAGGGTTGGGCACTATAGCCTGCACGAACGCCGTTTCTCATCGCGATTGACAAACCGATGGTTGCAACCACAATGGGCATCATTCCGTATTTAAAGAGAGGGTCAACCAATCCTCTTTTAAACAACCATCCTAATAAGATCACAGAAACAGCGCAGGTGACGGCAAAGCTGCTTATAAAGGAGAAATCCATTTGCATAAAAATAATCATCATGAACGCCGGGAGCATGACAAACTCACCCTGCGCAAAGTTGATCGTGCCTGAAGCTTGCCACAATAAAGTAAACCCAAGGGCTGCCAAGGCATAGATACTGCCAGTTGCCAAGCCACTCATCAAGAGTTGTAAAAAATCACTCATGATGATGCACACCCAAGCTCAAAAAAGTCCACTTGACGATGGACTTGAAAATTATTGTTTTCAAGATTAATCTCCGTTTTGTTCGTTTATCGCACCACTTCGCATATTTACACCGCAACTTTATCTCTAAAATCTCCAAAACTAGAATATTCTTGATAATATTGGGCGATGAACGAACGCCGATGTGCGAATATCGTTCACAACTAGGGTTTTCCATTGGGTGTAATTCACTGCAGTCATACTGTGAATTCTGTTTTTTAACGGATGTTCCTAGCATAGAAGTGCAGTCAATATTTTGCAAAGGAAGTCATTATGTCTTATGAAACAAGCCAGGAAAATGTAGAGCCCGTATGAATGAATCGGTCGATGTTGAAAACTCCAGTGAGTCTAACAAGATTCTTTTAAAGAAGAGGGACTGGATTGCTGGATTAGAAAAAGGTTTGTCTTTGATAGAAGCCTTTGATGAGACTCATTCCAAGATGACCGCTGCCCAAACTGCCCAACGTTGTGGCCTGACCAGAACTGCAGCCAGGCGTTATTTGCTGACCCTGCAAAGTCTGGGTTATATGGCAACAGACGGCAAACTTTTTTGGCTAACACCTCGGGTCATGCGGTTAGGACAGACTTATTTAGAGTCAGCCAGACTACCCAGAATTGTTCAACCTTTCTTACAACGCTTGACCGCTGGAACACAAGAAATCTCCTATGTGAGTGTGCTTGATGGATTTGATATTGTCTACATTGCAAGAAACGGATCCAATCGTTCAATGAATACTGGATTTGTTCTAGGGGCCAGAGTGCCAGCGCATGTCACCTCTGCAGGTATGTTGATGCTTGCAATGCAAGGGCCCGAGGCTGTAGATGATTGGCTTAGAAACAATGAACTAAAAACATTTACCGCTCATACAATTACTAATAAAGAGCGAATGAAACTTGAGATGACGAGAATTCAAGTTCAAGATTGGGCCATATCAGAGCAGCAACTTGATTTAGCCTATAGGGGGGTTGCGGTAGCACTAAGAGATAGAAACGGGGAAGTCGTCGCAGCATTAAGCCTGAGTATGCCCCTTCAATCTGAGACCAGTGAGGAGTCCGTCAAGCGCGTACTCCCATTACTTCGAGAGACTGCGCAAGCAATGAGAAATTTGATTTAGACATTTTTTTGTACTTTGATCATTTGATATTTGCCAAGCATGAGACAAAGTGGAATTAGCGCTGCCCAACAAACTGCAGTGATTTCTACCGCTTGGAGCGACTCGAAATGAAGGACTTGAAAACGCTCACCTGCTAGGTATGAGAGAGTTCCAAAAAACAATCCAAATACGGTACACCAGGAGCCTAACTTTTGTAACCATAGTAAAGATTGGTTAATCGTCACTGCAAGTGACATCCATAAACAAGTCAACCAAAAAGGCTGGATAAAATTCAAAGGGGGAGGGAAAGAATCGCTAAAACTAATTAAGTGGTTTAGAGCGAGCAAAGTATCCATCGTCCAACCTATGAAGACAATTTGAACCAATAAAACCATTTCTGATTTAGGTGATTTTGAAAAGTAAAAATGTTGACTAAGGAAAATGAAAGTTGTGAGTGCTACGAAAAAATAATCCCACGGTTTTGAATTGTTTACAGTTAATGCGCATGTAAACCAAACGATTTGAAACCCTAAGGCGTTGATTAAGATTTTAAACAATTTTATATTTGTATTGGATTATTGGTGTTTTGGTCTAATGGATCAGACAGTGAAATACCCGCGACTAAACGCCTTTCGGCGCTGTAGTCGGGGCATCTGATTTCGCAATCAAATATTCCTGCTTCGTCTGCTGCTGCATGGACATGGCTTGCGCCTCACCATGGCT
>CAIWAO010000126.1 GCA_903910745.1 uncultured Burkholderiales bacterium | reverse complement strand
ACCCGAGCATGACCCAAGTGCTTTAGCGAGAGCAGTTTTGCAGACTGTTTGCAGCGATAGAGAATCAATTGTTAGGAGAGGCATCTCCAATGCAAAACTTTACTCTTGGGATATAACAAATCAAAAAACACTCCAACTTTATAAACAACTTGGGATTTGAATGCGTTTAAAGAATTCATACAACCTTGTCAGTAAATGATTTTGTGAACAAATAATGTTTCTGTTATTGGAGCAAGTTAGGGTCATCTCGCAATAAGGTTTCATAACTTTGGTCTCTGTCATAGTTACTAGAATAGTTACTAGATTAACTAAAACTTAGTAAAATAAAAACGAGTCAATCTGAGTATGCCGTTTTAGTTCTAGTTCACAGGTGCTTAGGTTTGATACCAAATTGCATAAGAAAAATTTTGGGTTCGAAGATTAGGTTACTAAAAACACCTGATACTGCATAAGACAAGACTGAGGCCCATGCAGCTCCTAGAATTCCGTAGTGAGGTATTAAAAGATAGTTGGCTACCAGTGCCGTTATTGCCCCTAATACTGTTTGGTAGGTCTGGTATAGACCTTTGGATTCGTTGATGATCCACAAGTTAAGTGCCAGCGTTTGAAATACAAAGAAGTTGGTAAAGATATGAATGCCAAGTACTTGAGCGGAAAGAGCATAAACTGGACCGTAAAAGATATCTACTATGTGCTCGGACAGGACAAATATGCTTAACGAAATAACCAGGCCTAGGGCGGCAAAAGATCTAAATACGATGATGAGACTGTTGAGATACTCTTTTTCACCCTTTGCCTTTTGAGAGGAAATGTAGGGAGCTAGGCTTGTCATTAAGGTCATTGGGATGACGTACCACAGTTGGGAAATGGGTTGCGCAACGGAGAATATTCCAAGCTCTCTCGTGCCCTGGTAGTATTCGATCATGAATTGACCTATCCTCATGTAAATCATAATTGACAGTCCGCTAACAATATAAGGCCAAGATTCCTTCAGGATTGTTTTTGCTCTGGCGCTCTTAAATACCCATGCTTTTTCTGTCTTGTTATGCCTGTAGTTTAAATAAAGGCCTATTGCGGTTAGCAATCCGTCAAGAGCAAAAGCTATTGCAAATAGCTCAAGTCTAGCGTTTAAGATAATTAAAACGACCTTAGCCGCATTAGAAATGCTGTGGGCTAGTAGTTTTGAGAATGCGGTTTTTTTGCTTTTATTTTGACTTTGAAACCAAAGATCAATTGTGTCAAATGCTTGAAAGAAAACGATGGATCCAAAAACTGCATAAAACCAGACGGAAGAATAACTCCAGCCTTTTAATATTTGAATCGCTAAAATTGAAATAATCCAGAAAAAGATTCCAGTGATTAGTCTCAATCTAAGTGTGGTTCCTAAAATTTCGTGTCTAGAGTTGGGCTCTTTGACCAAGTCCCTAACAATGATCCCGTCAGTGCCTAAATTTACGATGGCTTGAAAAAAAGCAATATAAGCAAGAGCATATGCCAGTTGTCCGTACTCTGAGGGGCCAAGGTACCTTGCTAGCCAAGCACCTACAAGTAGACCTAAAACTGCCCTGTTGAGTTTTTCTAGAAGAAGCCAAAAACTATTGCTTAAGATGTGGCTGAAGTTATTCCAAAATTTCTTAATAAAGTAAATGCCGCTAACCCGCTCTTTAGTCTTGGACTCGAACTTGTCTGAAAGCATGTTAGTGTTTACTGATTGAGGATTTTGTTGAAACGACGTCCTCTAGTTCATGATCTTTGGCAACCCCTTTGGCGGGAAGTAAAACCACCACAGACCTGAGCAACCAACTTATCTCGCGTCTCATTAATAATTGAATGATCAACGTTTGCAATTTATTTAGAGTGCCATCCTTATAAAGAAAAATTAAATTACCCTTAACTATGAGATGAAGATTAAATTTCTCTGCAATCATCTCAAAAGCTTCTCTTGAGTAAAAAAATACATGTTGACCAGTAGAGGGAACAAGGTACCACCAGTCTTGTCTTTCACCGGAGTAAATGCCCGTGCTGAATAAATAAAAATTAGAATTCCGGTTGAAGAGCTCTTCTAGCTCAACTAAAGGCTGGGCAAAGTGCTCAAGTACTTCGAAGGCTAAAACCAAATCTGGGCGTTCAAAATTGGGATCGGTAAACTGTTGAGCGTAGATGGGTCTAGAGTATTTGTCTCGCACAAATGAATTTAATCCGTAATCTCTTAAGAATCTACACAAGAGTCCGTCCCCGCCACCGATGTCTATGATATTTTTAGCTCCTGCGGTCTTTGCAATGAAGTAACTCACGACTAAATTTCTGAGAGTTCTTTGCCCCGCTCCAGAATCCGAGGATGCTAAATTCTCTGAATAAGCTTGTTCCAACCAGTCGGGGGTCTGAGTTTGAAGGGATTTACACTGCTGGCATTCAAAGTACTTAACTTGCTGGGTTCGCAGTACTTGTAGATTAAATCTATAGAGCGTATTCCCATGACACAACCTGCATACAGTTTGCAAAGAATCTTCAGGATCTGATGGCGGAGTTTGCAAACTTGGAGTCATGAACTAAATAATTGATTTAAAATAATTAATTATAGTTAATATTTAACAAAGACTTTTATTTTGTCATTTCGCCTGAACTCTTTGGGTATCAATTATCAATTTTATTTATCTAGCCAGTTGATTGCTTACTTAGGGTCTATTCTTTGATGAAGATATCTATTATTACCGTTACATTCAATTCATCTCAAACTCTAGCTGATACTATTCGTTCGGTAGCTGAGCAAGATTATCCAAATGTTGAATACATAGTGGTTGATGGACAGTCAACAGATACTACTCTTGATTTAATTCATTCCTCTGCCCGTGTGAATCAATGCATCTCAGAGCCTGATAAGGGAATATATGACGCCATGAATAAGGGGCTGAAAATGGCGACTGGCGATGTAATTGGATTCTTGCATTCAGATGATGTGTACGCTAACGCGCAAGTTCTCTCCTCTGTGATTTCTAAGTTTGAGGAATTGCAATTAGACGCTTTGTATGGGGACATCGTTTACTTCCAAAGCAATGATCCTACCAATGTTGTTAGAAAGTACCGATCGCACCGTTTTGCGCCCAATATGATTGGATGGGGGTGGATGCCCGCACATCCATCGCTTTTTTTGAAGAGAAGTGTTTATGATGAGTTTGGTCTTTTTAAGACAGACTACACAATTGCTGGCGATTACGAGTATGTTGCTCGTATTTTTCATGCAAACCTACTCAAATACCATTATCTGCCTGAGGTGTTGGTCAAGATGCGTATGGGGGGGGTAAGCACCGGGGGGATCAGGAACTCAATTGTTTTGAACAAAGAGGTGCTTCGGGCTTGTAGGGAGAACAGTATTTCAACTAATTGGTTCAAAATACTCTCAAAGTATCCTGCAAAGCTCGTGGATTCTGTTTTTCAAGGTTAATTCATAAATTTTTCAATTGCCTCAATCAATGAATATACATATCAGTGGAGCAAGTGGATTTGTTGGACGTGCTCTTTGTGCGGATCTGATCAATCGTGGTCACCGCGTAGTCCCTTGGGTACGTAAACCATCCGGTCTTAACAGTGAATGTGTACTTCCTGACTTATTTAATGTTAGGGCGGTTGAGGAGGTCTTAAATGGATGTGATGTATTTGTGCACTTGGCAGCCAGAGTTCACCAGATGGGAGATGATCCTGGTCAATCCAGGGCTCAATATCAATTGGTCAATAAAGAACTTACGATCAGTCTTGCAAGGGCCGCGCTCAAAGCAGGTGCAAAGCACTTCATCTTTATGAGCAGTGTCAAGGTGGTTGGGGAGACGAGTCCTCCTGGAAAACCGTTTAACGAAGAGATTTCCTGCTACCCAGAGGATCCTTATGGTCAATCTAAGTTGGATGCAGAAAGGGAATTGTTAGATTTTGCCTCCAAAAGCGGAATGGTTGTGACCATACTGCGTCCACCTCTTATTTACGGTCCGGGAGTTAAGGCAAATTTCCTGAGTCTCATGAATTGGTTAAGTTACTCTTTGCCCATGCCTTTTAGGTTAATCAAGAACAAAAGAAGTTTTCTGTATGTGGGTAATTTAACCAGTGCAATTGCGAGGTGCATAGAGGTTTTACCAAGAGGTTCTGGTCTTTATTTTGTGAGCGACGGGTTTGACCTATCCTCGCACGAACTGGGTAGAGTGCTCTGTAAGTCAATTGGGAGTGCTTATCTGTCCCTACCCATACCTGCTTTTTTTCTAAAATTCCTTGGTATGTGCCTAGGTAAAGGGCCCCAGATAAGTAGACTTCTTGGATCCTTACAAATAAACAGCTCTGCCTTTTGTACTGACTTTGATTGGACTCCCCCCACTACACTCGAGGATGGATTTGATGACACTGCCAATTGGTTTCACAAACAAAGACGTATAAAAAGAATGAACCGTATTAAGCGCGTTACTGATCTGTTACTTAGTACCATTGCGCTTTGTCTCCTTTTTATTCCTCTCATAGTCGTTGCTTTGATGGTTAAACTGACATCTAGGGGTCCAGTGCTTTATTGGTCAGATAGGGTTGGTATCCGAAATAGCATTTTTAGAATGCCTAAGTTCAGGTCTATGAAAGTGGGTACCCCAGTTGTTGCAACCCATTTACTTCAAAGCCCTGATGCGCACCTAACCCCTATCGGCGGGTTTTTAAGGCTTTCTAGCCTGGATGAGTTACCTCAGTTGTGGTGTGTCTTTAATGGGACTATGAGTTGGGTTGGTCCAAGGCCAGCACTTTATAACCAAGATGATCTTATTTTTCTTAGGACGCGGTGCGGAGTTGATTCGCTTGTACCTGGTGTTACAGGGTGGGCGCAGATAAATGGTCGCGATGAGTTAGAAATTCCTGTTAAAGTGCAATATGATAGGGAGTACTTAGAGAGAAGATCTTTAGTGTTTGACATTAAAATTCTTATACAGACATTCGTAAAAGTAGTTGCACGCAAGAACGTGGCACATTGATTTCAATACATATTTTGTAAACTCTTTACGGTTTTACACATAAGAATCACTTAAGCAAATTCTGACCAATTAAAAATGACCCTTAGGATGTTTACTCGGCAATGAATCTGATTTTGCAAGCTCTTCAAGCACTTAGGGTTGTTGCCTTAAATCTACCCAGACTTACAAAGCAGATTGTTGTAGCAGGCGTTGATGTCTTTGTGAGTCTTATCGCTGTTTGGTGTGCTTATGTGCTCAGGCTAGATGCATTTAACATTCCCAGAACCTCACCCCAAGTCGTAGTTTATTTATCTGCGCCTATTCTTTTGGTTTTTTTCTTTTGGCGTCTAGGGGTATACAGGGCCATATTTAGATACACCGGAATTTCAATCCTTAAAACCTTATCCTACGGTGTGATCTTGCAGGGGATCGCCTACGGGGTGTTGCTTTGGACACTGAGCCGGATGGGTATTGTTAAGCTTGGCAGTATTGAGCTACCTCGCTCCATTTTGATACTCGCGCCGTTGCTGACATTTGCCCTTTGTGCAGGGGTTCGGGCTTTGGCTTACAAAATACTTTCTGGTTTTAAAAACCGCGCTTCTGGATTTAAGACGCAAAGTCGAATGCTTATCTATGGTGCGGGCTCTGCTGGGATCCAAGCTTATCAAGCAATTAAAAGTTCACCCGCCTTTAAGGTGCTCGGGTTTATAGATGATAACGTTGACTTGCAGGGGCGAGAGATTTACGGCAATCCCATTTTTGCTTTTGATGAGCTCGCGCAGATCGTGCCCAAAATGGAGGCTACGGATATCATTTTGGCGATACCTTCACTGAGTAGGGCCGAGAGAGTCAAAGTCATTGAGCGTCTTAGAGCTCATCCTGTGCACGTTCGTAGCCTGCCAAATTTGGACGACCTTGCAAGTGGGCACATCAAAATACAAGATGTCAAAGAACTTGATATCACCGACTTACTAGGTCGTACCGCGGTCCAACCGGATGCAGAGTTGTTCAAGTCCACCCTTGAAGGCAAGGTTGTTTTTGTGACAGGTGCGGGAGGATCAATTGGGAGTGAGCTGTGCAGACAAATCCTTAAAGCGAACCCTTTGCGCCTCATCCTTCTTGAGGTCAGCGAGTACGCTTTGTACCTTGTTGAACAAGAGCTAAATAGGCTTAAATCACTTGGTAGATACGCCCAGAGAACTGAAATTGTTGCACTCCTGGGATCGGTTCGGGATGAACACCGAATGCAGGAACTGATCTCAGGGTACTTGCCGCACACCGTATTTCACGCAGCAGCCTACAAGCATGTCCCTTTGGTTGAGTTAAATCCGTTTGAAGGATTGCGAAATAATGTTTACGGTACCAGGGTACTGGGTGAGCTTGCAAGAAAACACGGTGTTGCTAACTTTGTATTGATCAGCACCGACAAGGCGGTCAGGCCCACCAATGTGATGGGTGCAAGTAAAAGATTGGCTGAGTTGGTATTGCAAGCATTGGCGTTTGAATCATCATCTGCAAGTAGCTCTGAGTTGAGTAAGACTGTATTCTCAATGGTGAGGTTCGGTAATGTACTTGGATCCTCAGGTTCAGTTGTTCCCTTGTTTAGGCAACAAATACTGGAGGGAGGGCCTATCACTCTGACTGATATTGAGGTCACTCGCTACTTTATGACCATCCCAGAGGCCGCTCAACTCGTGATCCAAGCCAGTGCAATGGCCAAAGGTGGTGAGGTTTTTGTGTTGGACATGGGGGATCCAGTTAAGATCTATGACCTTGCGTGCAGGATGGTTGAGCTCTCGGGATTGAAAATTAAATCGTCCTTGCACCCAGACGGAGACATAGAGATTAAAGAGGTAGGTCTTAGGCCAGGTGAGAAACTTTATGAGGAACTCCTCATTGGAGACAACCCCAGCCCAACTCAGCATCCTAGAATCATGCAGGCTCGGGAAGTATTCTTAACTTGGCAGGAGCTTAGCGTTGAGCTCACTGAATTAGAAAAGAATATGAAACTGGGGAACAGTTCAAAGGTCATTGAACAACTTAAAACCTTGGTCGCTGGTTTTGTGCCGGACTCACGGAACTGGTGATGAATACCGCGGGAAGATAGTTTGCTCTCTCGGCACTTCTTTTTGTTACTTGTTGTTTTTACTTGAAGGGTGCAAATTTATTTGACTCCAGGTAGGTTTTACAATACTTTGTTGTTGAGCAAAATCTCGTCTCCATTCAGACTCAATCAAAACCAATCCCAATCCTAATCCTAATTAGATTCGGTCCCAAAACATGCAAAATCAAGAACAAGTTAAATTCGTTTGGGTTGAAAAATTTGCATTATTTGCCACGTGCTGCCTTGCATTCTCGGTGAGTCTGGGGGTTGCGATGGTCTCGATTTCTTCTTTATTGGTTGTACTTGCCGCTTTGTTTCTATTTATAAAGGGGCAAGTGCGTGGGGCGGTGCTTGATCAAAGCACTAATAGCGATGGCAATCAAGTCGCTACAAATTATTTAACACCTAAGGAAAGGAAATTCTCCTACTCGAACTTGGCTTCTAATTTGTGGAGCCCCTGGGCAATAGGGGTTGGTCTTTTGTGGATAGCAATATCCATTTTTTGGAGTATCAGTTCGTGGCCGCAAATTGGGGCTGAACTGGTGCGGTCTGCTCGAATTTTGGTTATCCCCTTGGTTTTATATATCATCCGATCTGAGGAGCAGGTGTTAAAAGTAATTGGTGTATGGGTCTGGGGTCAAATATTTGTGATCCTAAGTTCTTATTGGCTTTGGCTTGGTTTGAGTGCACCTTGGGCTTTATCGGAAGAGGCAGTTAATCATTTCACCCCTTACACCACATCTCTTGATCAACCCATTATGAGTGCAGTTACTTTTGGTGTGATTTGGTTTTTTAAGGAGCATTTCGCAAAGTTATGGGGGCAATGGGGGAGGCTTCTAGTAAATGCGGTGCTCGCATTGTTTCTTGTCAATGTATGCTTTCTAATGATTGGTCGCTCAGGGATGTTATCCATGATCCCGATCTGATTATTTTGGACGAACCCACGGCGGGGTTGGACCCCATTGGCTGTCGCGAGGTAAAGGATTTGATT
>CAIWAO010000125.1 GCA_903910745.1 uncultured Burkholderiales bacterium | reverse complement strand
CTATACCCAAGAAGCGCATCATACGATAGGAGAGAGTGAACTCAAGATGATGAAGCCTACAGCCACACTCACCAACATAGCTAGAGGTGGGATTGTTGACGACTCTGCACTAATTAAGGCGCTAAAGACCGGTGTTATTGCCGCGGCAGGATTAGATGTGTTTGAAAACGAGCCTAAATTTAACAATGAATTTCTAGGTCTCTCAAATGTGGTACTGACTCCGCACATTGCCAGTGCCTCTACTAAAACTAGAACTGCAATGGCTCATTTGGCTGCGGATAATTTAATCGCCTATTTTGAGCGTGGACAAGTACTCAATCCAATTAATAAAGTTTAACAATTAAATTTGAACAACTCATTAAATTTTATACACAGATAAAGCACTTGTTCTTAGGATAAATTATGGACACCTGGTCAATTTTAATAGGCTTACTTGTTTTTTTGTTTTTCTTTCAAGTCGTCGTTAGGATTTCAAAAAAATCTCCGCTGAATAAAAGCAGTGCAGATGAAAGGATAGATTTATTAATCGAGAAGTTCGAGCGACTTGATAGGGCTTTCAAATACGAAATCAGCGATATAGCCAAATCTGTTTCGAATCTTCAAAGCCTATACGCGAGTGCATCTCCAAGTCAGGAGGTTATCAGCCGTTTGGAGCGAATTGAATCGGCACTCATCTCCTTGGGCGCAGTTGTTAAACCTATAGCAGATGAGCAGCAGATTAAAAAATAACTAAACCTTGTAAAAATCTTTAATCAGATACCAAGCCTCTTTGATATCGTCCACATAATTGAATAACTGCAGGTCTTCCTCATTTATAGCGCCTTCCTCGACAAGCATCTGCGGATTAAATAGTTTTTTCCAGTAATCTGTGCCAAATAAAATAATGGGGACTGGTTTTGCTTTCTTGCACTGAATTAGAGTAAGTGTTTCAAACAGTTCGTCCATGGTCCCAAAGCCTCCAGGGAAAGCAACCAAAGCTTTTGCGCGCATCATAAAGTGCATTTTTCTAAGTGCAAAGTAATGAAATTTAAAACTTAAATTGGGCGTAATGTAAGGGTTGGGTTCTTGTTCATGAGGTAGCGCGATATTTAGCCCCACACTCATGCCTCCTGCCTCTTGAGCGCCTCTGTTGGCTGCCTCCATGATGCCTGGGCCACCACCCGTGCAGATGAAAAACTTTTCTTCTGCCCCTAAATTCTTGCAGTCATGAGTTACGAGCTGTGCAAATGCGCGTGCTTTTTCATAATAGCCAGCATTTTTAACTAAGACTTCAGCTTTTTTGATCTGCACGCTGTCATTGGTCGCCTTTGCAAGCTCCAGGGTTGCGTGAGCTTGTTCTTCACTTTTAAACCTAGCACCGCCAAAAACTACAACCGTGTGATTGATTCCTAATTCTTGTTGAGCCAAATCAGGCTTAAGGAGTTCAAGCTGAAAACGAATACCCCTGGTCTCGCGTCTGAGCAAAAACTCAGCGTCTGCGAATGCGAGTCGATTGGAGACGGGGAGAAGTTGTCCTTTGCCGTCTATATTGGCTCGTAAATCGCTCCATGCATCGGCGATGCGGGGATCTTTGTTATCGATCATTGCGTCCATACACTAAGACCTCTGGTTGTATTGATAGTTTAAAGATTAAAAGAAACAAGCTCCTGAATTTAACTTCAGGAGCTTGTGATCAAACTTGGTTAAAGTATTGCGGTGGCTAGACTCTACGTCTGTATTCGCCAGTTCTAGTATCAATTTCAACGATGTCATTTTGATCCACGAATAAAGGAACAGGCACTTCAAAGCCAGTTGCAATTTTTGCAGGCTTTAATACTTTACCTGATGTGTCGCCTTTAACTGCGGGCTCAGTCCAAGTGATTTCACGCTCAACGCTGGTTGGCAACTCAACAGAGATAGCCTTGCCTTCATAAAAAACAACCTCGGCACTCATACCTTCTTGAAGGTAATTGAGGGAGTCGCCCATATTCTCATTCTCTACCTCGTATTGGTTGTAGTCTGCATCCATCCATACATACATAGGATCAGCAAAGTAAGAATAACTACATTCTTTCTTATCCAAAATGATTTGATCCATTTTGTCATCAGCTTTGAAAACAACTTCTGTTCCGAAGTTGTTTAAAAGACTTTTAAGTTTCATGCGCACTGTGGCGGAATTGCGTCCACCGCGTGAGTATTCGGTTTTAAGAACCACCATGGGATCTTTACCGTATTTGATTACGTTTCCTGCGCGAATTTCTTGAGCTATTTTCATAAAAATCTGGGTTCATTCAAAGTTAAATGGTATTCCCAATCAATGCATTTGAAACGGCAACTCTTGAAGTTGCAAACCTAAAAGGTCGTGTCAAAGCAGTAAAAGCCCATGCGAGCCTAATTGAGACAACCTAGTATTCTACAGTTTTCTGGCGTTTATCATAAACAAATGAGACCAACTGGGTACTCAAATCCCTCTGTTGTAGCAATTTAATGCGTATTGTGCGACACCAATTATGCCAATTTGACCATATTTCTGTATCAGATACATCGGGCAATTTGAATTCAAAATTCTCAATATTGACAGCCTCATCGGCAGTAGTATTCCAGTCTTTGTGGATTTTTTTGACAAAAGCAGGTGCGACCAGTAGTTCCAGTAAGGCATTTAACTTTTTGAGATGTAAATGGTTTTCTTGGGGATAGATTTGCCAAACCCAGGGCTTTCCTGTCCAAATCGCCCTAATAAGTGAGTCTTCACCTCTAATAAAATTGATGTCATTAGCCCAAAGATAATCATCAAAATCTTCTTGAGTCATGTAGCGTAAATAATTAAACGAAAAGCCTGCTTTCTTATCTTGCATTAAGCTATCTACATGAAGTGGCGCAATTTCGTTTTTTAATTTTAATTGTGCTTGCCCTGCTGCAACGTTTACTCTAAATTTAGTGCACTTGGTTGATTCTTGGTTGTTGAATTGTTGGATAAGTTCACGGATGAGGCAGTGCAAAGGGGCATCGTGATAGCAAAAAATACCTATGTTGAGCGTGTTAACACTCTTTTGTACAGTGTTCTCGGATGCAAGAATCTTTCGTCGCGTCATATCTTCTAATAAAAGACCGCCCGTACCTTCTTCAAATCCTGGGTAAAAGAACCACTTAGTCGCTCCGCACCCAATGCCTGAGAGAATAGGGGACATAAGACCGTGATTTTTTTTGGCATACGCTTCGCCGCTTAGATACTCTAAATTGATCCATTGGATTCGCTGATATCGGTTCTTACTTTTTTGATCGGTGAAGATTGAATTGGAAATTTCTTCTTGAATAAATTGAGGGATTTCGCAGCCAAACGCCTCCAATATGACGTCGACGAGACAAGCTTCCTTTGTGGGTAGGTCTGGCCAAGGATGCACACTGATATTTGAGTCTAGATCGGGGGCCATCCAGTTGAGGATTTTAGGTTCATCAATCCAAAGACGGATACGCTGATTTTTGGATGCCAAGTCTTTTGCGAGTCTTATGCATACCCCCGCATCGCCGTAATTGTCGATGACTCTACAAAATATGCTCCATGTAAGAGATTGCATTAGGACAAAGTTAAAGTTTCTAAGATTTGCTAGTGCAGCTAGTGCAGCTAGTGCGAGATGTTTTAAGAACAACAAATGCCGCCTGTCAATAATGGAAGATTATCCCACCCTTGAGATCGATTTAATATTTAGAGCTTGGCTCACAATAGAATAGACTCTAGTAGCGCAAAATATTTCACTGGAATTTTGTTGACATATGCCTAAGAATTCTGACTTACCCGTTCCCGACCTGTCCATTCCTGGCCCGTCTATTCCTGATCCGTCCATTCCCCAACCCTCTGAAAACCTAGTTGCGCCTGCAAAGGATTTGCAAGTGCATTCAGATAAAGACGGCGGTACATCTGACAGTCGTATTGGTGGGGGTGGTGCTGAGTTTAATCAACGAGGTGAAAAGGGCGAGGAAAATACACCTCCTCATTCACCTGAATTACTTGCCAACGTAGCCTCACTGCCAGGGTTGCCGGGTGTTTACAGATATTTTGATGTAGATGGGCAATTGCTGTATGTGGGCAAAGCGATCAACCTGAAAAAGCGTGTATCAAGCTACTTTACCCGCTCCCATGACGGTACGCGAATTGGGCATATGGTTAGCAAAATTATTCGCCTTGAGACCACCGTTGTTCGCTCCGAGGCGGAGGCGTTACTGCTAGAAAATAATTTAATTAAAACTCAAAAACCAAGGTATAACATTTTATTTAGGGATGATAAAAGCTATCCCTATTTAAAGATGACTCGCTACAAAGCCGTTGAGGAGGGCCAAGCGAAAGATGCACTAGGCCACCCAAATCCAAAACTTATTCCTAGAATGGTTTACTACAGAGGAGCTGTAGATAAGAATCATGATTATTTTGGTCCTTACCCCAGTGTTTGGGCTGTACGAGAGGCAATTGAGTTATTGCAAAAAATATTTAGGCTCAGAACGTGTGAGGATACGGTCTTTAGAAACCGCACCCGCCCTTGCTTGATGCACCAAATCAAACGTTGCTCCGGTCCTTGTGTTGGAAAAATATCGGTTGAAGATTACCAACAAAATGTTAGCCACGCTGCTAAATTGTTGCACGGTGAAACTCAAGGTGTCATGAAGTCACTAGAGACGCGGATGATGGCTCACTCTGGCAGGCTTGAGTTTGAGATGGCTGCAGAGCTTAGGAATCAGTTGAGTGCTTTGTCCAAAGTTTTGCACCAACAGGCCGTTGATACAGTGGACGACCGAGACGTGGATATTTTGGCTGTGGTTATCCAAGGCGGACGTGCTTGTGTCAATTTGGCTATGGTAAGAGGGGGGAGGCACTTGGGGGATCGCCCCTACTTCCCCACCCATGTTGACCAGGCAAGGCACAGCGAGATATTGGAGGCGTTTGTTACCCAACATTATTTGGAGATTCCGCCCCCTCCCACTTTGATACTTAACTACTCTATTGATAAAGAGTTGGTTAGAGTTTTGTCTGAGCAAACCGGTGTTCGAATCAACACGATTCACCAGCCAAGAGAGCAAAGAAAGGCATGGCTTGAGATGGCGCTGGATAACGCAAATCTACAACTGACTAGGTTATTAGCAGAGGAGGGCTCACAACAAGCCCGAACCCGCGCCTTAGTAGAGGCTATAGATATGGCGCCAGAAGACCTGGACCAATTTCGTATTGAATGTTTTGACATCTCACACACAAGTGGAGAGGCCACTCAGGCATCTTGCGTTGTATTTCATCATCACAAAATGCAACCCAGTGAATACAGGCGTTACAACATTGAAGGTATAACGGGAGGGGATGATTACGCTGCAATGAAGCAAGTGTTAAGCAGAAGATACTCCAAACTCTCAGAGCTGGTTAGGACAGGCGAAGCAAAATTTCCTGACCTGGTGTTGATCGATGGAGGTAAGGGTCAGGTCTCAATGGCCCGCGAAGTATTTGAGTCCCTTGATCTGGATTTATCTAGGATTGTGGGTGTTGAAAAGGGCGAGGGTCGCAAAGTAGGTCTTGAGGACTTGGTCTTCGCTGATGGGCGAGAAAAAGTTTACCTAGGAAAAGACTCTGCTGCTTTGATGCTGGTTGCTCAGATAAGGGATGAGGCGCACCGCTTTGCCATTACTGGTATGCGCGCAAAGAGAGCCAAGGTTCGCGTAGGAGCTAGCAAAATAGAGGACATTCCAGGAATTGGTCCCAAGAAAAGAGCCAAGCTTTTGCAGCGTTTTGGGGGGGTAAGGGGCGTTGCCGAAGCGAGTGCCCAAGACTTGATGAGTGTAGACGGAATTTCAGAGGAACTTGCCCAGGCAATTTACCTTGCACTTAGATAGAGTTTGTGAAAAAAATAGGTTGTAAAAAACTCCTTTAACCAGAGGTTTAAATTGCCAGCAAATTCTTAAAAACTCAATTAATCAAGCAATCCGATAATTTGAATCCGTATTTCTCCTGCGCATCTTTAAGCGAAGGTTCAATGGATGAATGAAGTGATACACCAGACTTTAATTGAGTTTCTCTTTTAGTAAAGCCAGCTTGACCTGGAAGTCGAACAGGCTTTCGGGGATTTAAGGGAATATTACTTTTACAAAGTTGTGCAACATGGTCCATTTGCCTCTTGAATTCTGCCTCACCACAGAAGGAACGAATATCATATAAGGTGATGTGAACCGTTGCACCCCAACCCTCTTTGGGGTCCACACGTCCACGTCCAGCAAGTCCAGCCGTCAAAGCCTCAACCATCAAGGACAGTCCGTAACCTTTATGACCATGGTCTTGTCCTCCAACACCTAAAAGAGTTCCAGGTGGTTGAGTAAACATCACAGATGGATCATTGGTTGGCTCTCCGTTGGACGTCATCAACCAATTGTGCTCAAACTTTTCTCCAGCCTTATGCTTTCTATTGGTCATTCCATTCGTAGTGATGGAGGCGGAGATGTCAATCATCACTCCGCTGTCCTCGACGGGAAAGCCAATCGCAATGGGGTTGGGTGTAAACACTGCTTGAGTCCCACCAAATGGAGCCACACTTGCGCTGTTGGCATCTGAGGAGGCCAAGACCATTAAATATCCATCCTGAAGTGCTCTCATCAGGTACACAGCAAGACATGCTATGTGATGACTTCTTTTAATAGCAAGGCTAGCTACACCTAGGGATCTAGCTCTAGGTGCAAGTGTTTTGTAGGCTTGGTCCAAGAGCCATGGACCTGGTAAGCGCTGGCCGTCCCACAGTATGACCCCTGGTTTGTCAGAAATGACAATTGGGCTCCCTGCCTTTTTCATGCCTGCGCTCTCAATTTCTTTAATGTAACTTGCTAAAAGGCCTAGTCCGTGTGTGTCATGACCTAGCAGATCGCCTTCTACTAATGTTTCAGCAACAACTTGGGCTATTTCAGAGTCTAGCCCAGCGCAATTGAGGAGACTTGAGGCGTAATGGGTTAGTTTTTTGGCGTCGTAGAGATTGTTCATGGTCGCAAATGTTTATTTTTGGTACCCTTCAATCATAATATCAAATTCGAACGCATTCATGCGGTGATTACCCAGTCATGAGTTAAGAAATTTAATTAATTCAGATGCTTTCAGCGCAAACCCTAGGCAAGACAATTCTTGTTAAACTCCGAATTTAATTAAAGTCTTTAAATTTCAGGATCGGCAAATGCATTTTTTAAAAAAATTGACTCCTCTAATATCCAGTGTCGCAATTCCTTTTATTCTTTTAAGTCAGGTCTATGCGCAAACGACTCAGCCAGTTGCCCCAGTCAAGCCCGTCGTTCAGAAATACTTTGGCACTGAGGTGAGCGATAACTATAGATACCTTGAGGAGCTTAAAAATCCAGAGGTGCAAACTTGGATGAAGCAACAGGCTGCATTTACTCGGGCAAAATTAGATTCTATTTCTGGTAGAGACTCCTTGCTAAAACGAATTCACGAACTCTCAAATGCAGATTTGGTAAGAGGTGGTTTTGTTAGGACGGGGAATAGATTTTTTTATCTCCTTCGAGAGCCTGGGGCTCAGCAACCTAAATTGTTCTACCGTGATGGGCTAACGGGCGCTGAGAAACTTCTTATTGATCCAACCGTTTTGGGGGAGGGCACTAAGACTCATTATTCGCTTGACTTTTTTCACCCATCAGGTGACGGTAAGTACGTTGCGTACGGGATATCTGCGGGTGGTTCAGAAAACAGCACAACCTACATCCTAGAAGTCGCCAATAACAAAAAACTGGAGGAGCGTATTGACAGAACTGAGGGTAACCAAATTGCTTGGCTCGCGGATAACAAATCTTTCTTCTATTTAAGATATGCCAAAATCACCCCTGATACTCCACCAAAAGAGATGATGTATAACGCAAGGTCCTACTTGCATGTGATTGGTCAGCATACCAATGGCGATGGTGATAGTGTGGTCTTTGGCAAGGGTGTGTCAAAGAGGACCGATGTACCAGAGGGGCAAGCAACGTATATATTAGCTGATGGTTCCTCAAAGTACGCTGTGGGCGTTGCAAACCATAATATGGATGCCAACCCATCAACTTTTTACAGTGCTGCTCTTAGCTCCGTTAAAAACTCAAACACGCCTTGGAAGAAATGGGCAGATGTCTCAGACGGAATCACTCAGGTTGAACTCCGAGGAGATAAGCTTTATTTTTTGAGCCAAAAAAACGCTCCTAAATTCCAATTGCTTGTCACCTCTGCTGCGCATCCAGATATCAACCACGCAAGCGTTGTTGTTCCACAAACAAAGGGTGTGATTAAAAATTTCTCTATTGCCAAGGAGGGGATTTATATACGTTCACTCAATGGTGCAACTTCAAATCTATCACTCGTCTCCTTTGACGGCAAAAGCAGTAAATCTATTAAGTTGCCTTTTGATGGTGCCGTATCAGGACTCACCACAGATCCAAAAGAGTCTGGCGTGATCTTCACACTACAAAGTTGGGTTCAAACACCAAGGGTATTTGCCTACGATTTTTTAACTGATAAAACTGTCGCAACTGATTTAAGACCGGAGTCCAAAGTTGACACCTCCTCCTTTGAATCTAAGGAGGTATATGCAACTGGTTATGACGGTACCTTGATACCATTGTCTATCATTTACAAAAAAGGTATCCAATTAGACGGTAATCATCCAACTGTTTTGGATGGGTACGGTAGTTACGGTATTTCCCTTGAGCCGACCTTTAATGCAACAAGACTTGCATGGTTAGAGCGTGGGGGTGTGCTCGCAATCAGCCACATACGGGGAGGGGGAGAGTTGGGAGATGATTGGCATAACGCAGGAAAGATGGCTACAAAATTGAACACCATTTTTGATTTTATTAGTTGTGTCCAGTTCCTTGTTGACCAACATTACACCTCTCCTCAGTATTTAGCTGCCAGCGGCAGAAGTGCGGGGGGGATAACTGTTGGGGGCGCAATGACTTTGCGCCCTGAACTGTTCTCAGTGATCTTAGACGGAGTTGGTTTATCAGATACTCTACGCTTTGAGACTGAACCGAATGGGCCCCCCAATGTTTTAGAGCTCGGTTCAGTTGAGAATGAAGCCGGTTTTCATAGCCTATACGCGATGGGTGCTTATCACCATATTAGAGACGGCGTAGCCTATCCATCGGTAATTTATTACACCGGAGCTAATGATCCTAGAGTTGCTCCTTGGCATATGTTAAAAATGACCGCCCGAACACAAGCAGCAACTTCAAGTAAAAATCCTGTTTTGTTGCGCATAGATTTTGATGCAGGTCACGGTATGGGTTCTAACGTCTCACAACGCGAAGTCGAATTAGCAGATCTTTGGTCATTCGCGCTTTGGCGCATGGGGGATGCTGAATTTAATTTGAAACAATAAATTACTGCTATCAACAAAACAAAAATATAGAAATCATGACTACATCTTCACCTACCTTTACACCTCACTTACCCAGTATTGAGCTCTTCAACCTAAGCGGACGCACTGCTTTGATAACGGGTTCTAGTAGCGGTATTGGTTTTGCATTAGCCAAGGGATTGCTGGGGGCAGGTGCGAGAGTTATTTTGAACGGCCGTAGCCCAGAGCGTTTAGAACTAGCACGCGTGCGACTGAGTGAGGATTGTGCAAAACAGGGCATTGATGTGACGGGCTCAGAAGGTGCAGCTCATGGGCAGCGAATTTTGAAATCCGTATTTGACGTCACCTCTGCTGGTGCAGCAGAGGCGGCAATAGAGGAAATTGAGTCTGAGGTAGGGGCGATTGATATTTTGATTAACAACGCGGGTATGACTTTTAGGTCGGAGTTGCAAGACTTCCCAGTTGAGCAATGGAACAATATTATGCGCACTAACGTTGATAGTGCTTTCTTTGTCTCCAGAGTGGTCGCTAAACATATGATCAAACGAGGCGCAGGAAAAATTATCAACACCTGTTCAGTAATGAGCGAATTAGGCAGACCAGGAACTGCACCCTATACAGCCTCAAAGGGCGCACTTAAAATGCTAACAAAAGCCATGGCTATCGATTGGGGTAAGTACGGGATCCAGGCCAACGGGATAGGACCGGGTTACTTTAAAACTGAGCTAACAGAGGCTCTTGTCAATGATGAGAAATTTAGTAACTGGTTGATATCTCGAACACCTGCCAAACGCTGGGGAAACGTAGAGGACTTAATAGGTGCTGCAGTTTTCCTCTCCAGTGCAGCGTCTGAGTTTGTGAATGGACATATTTTGTATGTCGACGGCGGCGTAACTGCGTCACTTTAATTAATTTTCATTAAGTAAAAATAGGATTAACATGTCACTCGCACTAGTCATTCACGGCGCAAAAGATCTAAGGTTAGAGGAGTACGCAACCGAGACTCTTAGTTCCCGGCAAGTTAAGGTGCAGGTCAAGGCTGGCGGCATTTGTGGCTCTGATATGCATTATTTTCAGCATGGCGGTTTCGGAACTGTTAGAGTTCGCCAACCCATGGTGCTGGGACATGAAGTTTCGGGAGTCATTACTCAGATCGGGGCAGCAGTAAAAGACCTAACTGTTGGAACAAGGATTTCAATTAGTCCAAGTCGTCCCTGTTTACAATGCGAATTTTGCCAAAAGGGATTGCACAACCATTGCCTTAATATGCGGTTTTACGGAAGCGCTATGCCTTGGCCGCATATACAGGGTGCATTTAGACAAGAGATGGTCATTGATTCAACACAGGCTCATCCTGTCTTTGATCACGTCAGTAATTCTCAGGCTGCGATGGCTGAACCGTTCTCAGTTGCTCTTCATGCAGTGGCTAGAGCGGGTAGTTTGATGGGGAAGAGGGTTTTAGTTACGGGTTGCGGTCCAATCGGTGCATTAACCGTTGTCGCTGCTAAATTAGCCGGTGCACTCGAGGTTGTAGTTACTGATATTACAGATCAAACACTTCAAAGAGCTAAATTGGTTGGGGCTGATCAGGTCTTCAACACTTCAACTACTCCTAATGCTTTAGAACCCTTCAAAGCTAACAAGGGAGTATTTGATGTTATGTTTGAAGCCAGTGGCAATCAACAGGCCATCGTTGCAGGTTTTGAAGTCTTAAAGCCCAGGGGTTTGTTTATTCAGGTAGGTACTGGCGGTGAGGTGACTATTCCACTGAATATACTCGTGGCTAAAGAGTTTGACTTTAGAGGATCATTCAGATTTCACGAGGAATTCGCACAGGCTGTGAGTTTGATGAACCAAAAACGAGTGGATCTCACACCCATAATTAGCCACACAGTTCCTTTGAATAGTTTTTTGGATGCTTTTAGGCTTGCAGGTGACAGAACGCAATCCATGAAGGTTCAGATTGACTTCTCTCAAGCTTAGTAACTAAAAACTTCCAACATTCTGTCTAGCCCACCCTCCTCAATACACAGCAATGCGTGCTCTTTGACGATGGGTTTGGCGTGATATGCGACAGATAATCCCCCGGCGTTTGAGCACTCAAGCATCATTGGGATATCGTTAGATCCGTCACCTACTGCTATGGCTTGACGAAGTTCTATGTTGTTATCTGAACATGTTTGGATTAGCATTTTCTTTTTCTCTTCACCATCGCAAATCTCTCCCCATGCTTGCTTGATAAGGCCTCCAGTTAAATAACCATCTTTGATTTCAAGTTCATTGGATCGAGAAAAATCAATGTTTAGTATGGCTTTTACCCTTTCAGCAAAGTAAGTAAATCCGCCACTCACGAGTAAGCTCTTAAGTCCAGAGTTGCGACAGATAGCGAGCAATTTCTCGGCGCCTGGGTTTAATTGCAATCGGTTTTTGTAAACCTCCTCTAATGCACTTTCGCGTGTTCCTTTGAGCAGCTCTACGCGCCTTTTTAAGCTTTCCTTGAAATCTTTAATCTCACCTCTCATCGTTAATTCTGTAATGTAAGAGACCTCACCCTTGAGTCCAGCAACGCTTGCAATCTCATCAATACATTCGATGTTGATTAGGGTTGAGTCCATATCAAACGCTATTAACTTGAAATCGTAAAGATTCAAGGGGGCAGTTCGTTTTTTTAAAATCAGGCCATTGGGATTCATAATTGCTCAAGAAATTGATTTGTGTATATTGAAATAGAAATTGTGGTCTTAAGAATTTCAATTAACTAATAAGTAAATACAGGCCAATTACAGGCCAACTGTAGGCAAACTATACGCTAACTATAGGCAGACTTTAGTCTATGTATTGACAACACTTGCCAATGGTTGACCTAAATTTTTGAGAACATCTCTCACTAATTGTGCTCGGTCTTTAACCTCAGGTAACTCACGCTCAATGCGTAATTTGTCGTTGCCCGCAAGTTTGATGTGTCTGTTTTTTTGGACCATATCAATAATTTTCATACCGTCAATTGGAGGATTGGGTCTAAAGCTTATCGTTGTTACCCCGGGAGCTGCGTCCACTTTAGCAACGCCGTAAGGTTTTGCAAGAATTCGGAGTCGGTGGACATCGATCAGTGTTTGAACCTGGGGGGGAAGTTTACCGAAACGGTCCACGATCTCCTCCATGAGGGAGTCGAGTTGATCAACGGACTTTGCAGTTGCTAATTTTTTGTAAAAGGAGAGTCGCAGATGTACATCTCCGCAGTAACTATCTGGAAGCAATGCGGGAGAGTGCAAATTAATCTCTGTTGTCACTTGAAGTGGGCTTAATAGATCAGGCTCTTCACCATTTTTAAGCGCACGCACAGCCTCTGACAACATTTCGTTGTAGAGCTGAAAGCCAATCTCTAACATGTTTCCGCTTTGGTTCTCACCCAACACCTCTCCAGCACCCCGAATCTCTAAGTCATGCATTGCCAGATAAAAACCCGAACCCAGTTCCTCCATTTGCTGTATAGCCTCAAGTCTTTGGGAGGCCTGTTTGGTTAGACTTTCTACATCGGGTACAAGCAGATAAGCATACGCTTGGTGATGGCTTCTTCCAACTCTGCCCCTTAGTTGATGCAGTTGAGCCAGGCCAAATTTATCTGCACGACTCATGATGATTGTGTTTGCACTGGGTACATCGATCCCAGTCTCAATGATGGTTGAGCAAAGCAAAATGTTGTGTCGCTGGTTGATGAATTCGCGCATCACTCGCTCTAATTCACGCTCTGGCATCTGACCATGTGCAACAGCAATTCGTGCCTCGGGAATTAACTCTTGAAGTCTTAGTCTTCTGTTTTCAATAGTCTCTACTTCGTTGTGCAAGAAGTAGCACTGTCCACCCCTTTTGAGTTCTCTTAGTACTGCCTCTCTTATGACGCCGTTGCCCTCGCTTCTTACAAATGTCTTAATCGCAAGTCGTCTTTGGGGCGCGGTCGCAATGACGCTGAGATCCCTGAGCCCCTCGAGCGCCATACCCAGGGTTCTTGGGATTGGAGTAGCAGTCAAAGTGAGAACATCTACCTCAGATTTTAAAGATTTAATCAACTCTTTATGCCTGACTCCAAATCTGTGCTCCTCATCGATGATAAGAAGTCCAAGGTCTTTGAATTTTAAAGAGCCACTGATAAGTTTGTGTGTACCCACAACAATGTCTACTGAGCCGTCCTCTATGCCAGTCATTGCGGTTTTGATTTCTTTGGCAGACCTGAACCTACTCATCTCTGCAATTTTGATGGGCCATTTGGCGAATCGATCACAAAGTGTTTGAAAGTGTTGCTCGGTCAGGAGTGTGGTTGGGGCAAGAAGTGCCACTTGCTTGCCACCCATGACTGCTACAAAAGCAGCCCTCAATGCAACTTCAGTTTTACCAAATCCTACATCTCCGCAAACGAGACGATCCATTGGCCTGGGACTGATCATGTCTTGTATCACTGCGTGGATTGCAGCTTTTTGGTCTGGTGTTTCTTCAAATCCAAAATCATTGGCAAAGGTTTCATAATCATTGGCTGAGTATTTGAAGGGGTGTCCTTGCCTTAGGGCTCTTCTGGCGTAAGTGTTCAAAAGCTCAGCGGCTGCGTCCCTCACCTGCTCGGCAGCCTTTCTCTTTGCCTTATCCCACTGACCAGAGCCCAGTCTGTGCAAAGGCGCTTCCGATGCGCTTACGCCGCTGTATCGACTGATGAGGTGCAACTGACTTACCGGTACATAAAGTATTGCTTTATCTGCATATTCAAGGTGAAGATACTCCTGCGCCTTAGATTTTGAGGAAGTATCAGAGACATCATCATTGTCATCATCTTGTAAAGCAACGCCTTGCAGATCCATGTGGACTAGACCTCTGTATCTCCCTATGCCGTGAACACTGTGAACTACCGGGTCTCCAACCTGTAGTTCAGATAGATCTTTGATTAATGACTCTACGTCACTCGTTTGTTCTTGTTTTCTTTTGCGCCTGGTTGTTGGGCCCGCATCAAAGAGCTCAGACTCTGTGACAAAGTCGATCTCTAAATCATAGGCATGAAAACCGTAGTGCAGGGTTGCAGCAATGATTCCCACTTTTTCTGGACTGTCTAAAAACTCTTTTAAGCTCTCAAAACTAGGTGGTGAGACGTTACTGGCTCTAAGAAAATCCAACAAACTCGCCCGTCTTCCCTCGCTCTCCGCAACGATGAGAACTTTGTTAGGCGTTTTAAAAAGATGCGTTTTAAATTGACTTAAAGGGTCCTGAGCCCCCCTGTGAACGCTTAAATTGGGTAAGGGTCTTGAGAATGTATTAGAAACTTCTTTTGAGGCAGAATCTGGTTCCCCCTTAGAGCCACTCAAATCATCATTGGTTTGGAGTAGGAGCGCTTTGGGTTTTAAAACCAGTTGTGTGTACTGATTGCAGTAACTAAAGAACTGTTCGCTGCTTAGAAAAAGATTTGCCGGAGCTAATGCTGGACGATCTGGATCACCTTGAGCAAGTTTGTACCGGTCTTGTGTGTCTTGCCAAAATCTTTGAAAAATTGGCTCTAGCTCTCCGTGCAGAACTACAGTTGCATTTGTACCTAGATAATCAAATACAGTGGCTGTTTCCTCAAAAAAGAGTGGAAGAAAATACTCAATACCAGCAGTAGCAACTCCGTTACCAATGTCTTTATAGATGCGACTACGTGTTGGGTCGCCTTCAAGGAGCTCTCTCCACCGATTTCTGAATTTAGAGCGAGAATCGTCATCCATTGGAAATTCCCGCCCAGGCAATAGGCGAACCTCGGGGACTGGATATAAGCTTCTTTGTGAATCTGGATCAAAGGTTCTGATCGAATCAATTTCGTTGTCAAAGAGGTCAATGCGAAAAGGAAATCTGGAGCCCATTGGAAACAGATCTATCAATCCTCCTCTTACACAGTACTCGCCTGGGCTA
Source organism: uncultured Burkholderiales bacterium (assembly GCA_903910745.1). Lineage (GTDB taxonomy): Bacteria > Pseudomonadota > Gammaproteobacteria > Burkholderiales > Burkholderiaceae_C > Limnohabitans. The sequence continues at coordinate 36,662 of CAIWAO010000125.1, read as the reverse complement.
ATGACTTGGGAGACGTGTGCATAACCTGCAAGTGTCAACTGAGAGCGCAGTTTTGACTCTTCTAGCTTTTGTTTAACTTTAAAATGGAAAGTGTAGCCTGCAAGAAAAGAGGGGGGCGCTATTTTGTAAAGAGCAGTCGTGGCTGGGATCAATACAATATCGGCTTCGCCTTGTGAGATTTGCCACAAGGTGGCAAGTCTCTCGCTGATGAGATCTTGGTGAGGAGAGAAGCTATCATAGGGAAGGGTTTCCCAGTCAGGAAAAATCACGCTTCTAAGATCTGGATCAAAGAAAGCCATTTCATCAATTAGGCGCTGGGCATCGCTGGCGTCTGAGGTAATGATTGCGATTTTGTTCTTTTGGCTAACTTCTTGCGCGCTCAAACGCGCAAGCATCAAAGCGTCCGATGAGCTAAAAGGTCTTTGTAAACTCAGGCGCTTGCCTGGCAATAATTTGGGAATAAACATCAATTGATAGAACGAAATAGCGTATTTGAGGCTGTACAGTCAGCGCAAAAGCTGACATTCTAGATTGTCTTAATGAAAAAGGCCGAAATGGATTTGAATTCTCCCTTAATTAACTTAGTCATCCCTTGTGCTGGTGCTGGTGCCCGTTCGGGTATGGCAAAACCCAAGCAATATGCTATTGTTGCAAATAAGCCCATGGTTGTTCACACCTTAGAATCACTTTTGCAGGTCAATAAAATTCAAAATATCTGTCTAGTGGTCAGTCCAAGGGATGAGTTTATTGAAGAAATATTAACTAAATATGCATTGTCAAATGAATCAAGGATTAGGGTTTTGTTTGAGGGGGGGGAGAGCAGAGCGCACAGTGTCTTAGCTGGCCTTAAATTCTTTAGTGATAAGGGATTCGGGGAGGATGGTTGGATTTTGGTACATGACGCTGCCCGTTGCCTAATTACCCCCGAATTAGTTGAATTGTTGATTCAAAAATGTTCGCTCGACTCTGTTGGTGGATTATTGGCCATCCCTTTAGCAGATACCTTAAAAGAATCAATTGAGGGAAGGGTCTGTCTTACAGCTTCAAGGGACAATAAATGGCTCGCTCAAACTCCTCAAATGTTTAAGCTTGGAGTATTGACCAACGCTCTAAAGAATGCGTTGTTGACCAACCCGGGTTCAATCACAGATGAGGCTAGTGCCCTAGAAGCTATCGGTTTAAACCCCTTACTTATAGAGGGAGCGAGCACTAACTTTAAAATAACGTATCCCCATGACTTCGAGTTGGCACAAGCGCTTCTCAATCATCGATCACAAAAAATACTTGATTCAAACCAGGCCTTCAAAAGAGTTTAAAACAGAGAGTTTAAAACATGTCAGATTACAACTTTAGAATTGGTGAGGGTTGGGACGTACACGCCTTGGTTGAGGGACGTCCTCTAATCATTGGCGGTGTCACTATTGCTTTTGACAAAGGCCTTTTGGGTCATTCAGATGCAGACGTTTTAATTCACGCCCTTATAGATGCAATTCTCGGAGCCGCAGGACTCGGCGACATTGGCAGACACTTTCCAGACACCGACGCACGTTTTAAAGGGGTGGATTCGAGTGTTCTTTTAGAGCATGCAAACAAGCTCATAAAGGGAAAAGGTTGGAGCATTATTAATATTGACTCAACTATTATTGCTCAGGCTCCTAAAATGGCGGCCCACATACCCAAAATGATTGAGCGCCTAAGTGATGTGCTGGGCTTAGAAACTGATCAAGTGAATATAAAGGCCAAGACAGCAGAGAAAATGGGTCCCGTTGGGCTTGGGCAATCTATAGAGGCTAGAGCAGTAGCTTTGTTACGCAAAGATTAAACGTACCTAATCTATTGAGCACGTTTTTTTTGCTTAATTTTCTTTAATAGTCTTCTTGAATAGTGTTCTTGTTAGTGCATATATTTGGTGCACAAATTCATACGGGAAAATAAATCTAATCAAACATTTAAACGGTGCACCAATAATTGAATGGCCATCAAATTAAAATGTATTAAACAGCTGTAAAAATAGTATAGAGTTAGTCAGTATTTATTTAAATTTGAGGCCAATTATGGATTTGCAGCAACCCAACTTAAGTTACTTTAATGTACCCCCACTTGAGGTCTCTCAGCTTGAGGGCCACAAACTTGCGTATTGGTGGTGGGGAAGTCAAAAAGCAAAAAGAATTGTTATATGTGTACACGGATTGACTCGTCAGGGAAGAGATTTTGATGTATTGGCTCGTACCTTGCTTAATGAATATCAAAAAGCGGGGGAACCTGTCATGGTTGTATGCCCCGATGTTGTGGGAAGAGGTAAAAGTGATTGGTTGTCGAGTCCAATGTCCTATCAACCGCCAACATATGCTTACGGACTAAAAGCATTGCTTGATGAACTAGGTAAGCAAACTGAGTGCGAAACAATTGATTGGGTTGGAACAAGTATGGGTGGCATTATTGGTATGTTGGTTTGTGGGGTTGAGGCACTAAAGCCAAAAATTTCAGTGCGTCGTTTGGTTTTGAATGATGTAGGTCCTGTGGTTCAGTGGAAATTTATTGAACGATTGAAAGGGTACTTAGGACAAGGAGCCCAATTTGAAAGCTTGGACTTAGGAGTTCAAGCTTTGAGACTGATTTTCAACGGTTTTGGGCCCCACACAAGCGATGAATGGAGGACGCTTTCTGAGCCCATGCTTAAAGAAAAAGGACCAAATCAATGGATCTTTCACTATGACAATGCAATAGCAGAGCCAATTCGGCAAATGACCCAAGAGAGTGCGGCAAATGCTGAAAAAACGATGTGGTCTATTTATGATCAAATCAGTTGTCAAGTACTGTTGATCAAGGGTGAGAATTCGGATCTTATGACTGATGAGGATGCTAAAGCAATGTGTGGTCGGGGACCCAAGCCAACCCTTTATTCAGTGGCCGGGGTAGGGCATGCACCTACACTTGTACACGATGATGAGCTTAAGATATTGATGGATTTTCTTGTTAGGTAGTTATTCTAGAAATCAAGGCATTGAGTTGGATATTTTGTTTAATAAATTAACTGCTGATGAACTCCCCCAAGCTTCAACGGGAAACTCATCTGAGCACCCCTTGCCAGATTTCATAGCCTTGGCGACAAGCAGTGTTCCAGATGAGCCGCAAGTTTTAGAGAAGGCGAGAATATTTGCTGAGAGGCTTCTGGAGTTTGAAGTTTTAGATAGCGGTGAAAACTCACTTGCTCACGCCGATGAAGTCGCACAAATTGTGAAACAAATCGGAGGCTCTGAGTCTCTTCAGGCTGCGAGTTATTTGGTTTACGCGAGTGCTTATCTCTCTAAGCCTGCTGAGATCATTGGTAAGGTATTTAATGAGAGTTTGACTTCCCTGGCAGTTGAAGCTACCCACCTTTTGAAGCTTGAAAAACAAACCAGGGCAAAACAAAAATCGGCAAACTCTGGAGCCTCTAACGCATTGCAAGGTGTGGCGCAAACTGAGAATGTTCGTAGAATGTTGCTTGCGTTTTCTAGAGACTTTAGGGTTGTGATGCTCAGGCTTGCGTCGTGTGTTCAAACGCTGCGTTACTACGCAGCTCAAAAGCGAGTCGCTCCTAAGGAGATTGCGCAAGAGGCTCTAAATATCTTTGCTCCTTTAGCCAACCGACTTGGTATTTGGCAGATCAAATGGGAGATGGAGGACTTAGCTTTCAGATTTTTGGAGCCACAAACTTACAAAGAAATTGCGAAACTTCTTGAGCAAAAAAGAGCAGAACGAGAACTATATGTTGAGCAACTCAGGTCCAAACTTCAAACCGAGTTAAACGGTATCGGAGTGCGAGCGCAGGTATTCGGACGCCCCAAACACATTTATAGTATCGCCAAAAAGATGCGTGGTAAGTCCTTGGGGTTTGATAAAGTGTTTGACATTAGAGCCCTCAGGGTTATCGTTCATACATCAGATGAGTGCTACGCTGCATTAGCCTACGTTCACTCTAGACTCAAGCCGCTTGAAAACGAATTTGACGATTACATCTCTAGGCCTAAGCCCAATGGATACCAGTCTCTTCACACTGTAGTCGCGGATGAAAGAGATTTACCTGTTGAAATACAAATTCGTACTCAAGAGATGCATGATCATGCAGAGCACGGAGTTGCTGCTCACTGGGCCTACAAGGAGGCAGGTGCAAAAGGTTATAGCGGCGTTAGTGCTGATTCCTCTTACGATCAAAAAATTGCGGTCTTAAGGCAACTATTGGCATGGGAGCAAGATATTTCTCGCACTGGAGAGGATGCAGCCGTTACACAGATAGATACTCTGAGTGATTGGATTTATGTTCTTACCCCCAATGCCGAGATAGTTGAGTTACCTAGCGGCGCAACCGGAGTTGATTTTGCCTATACGCTTCATACCAACTTGGGTCATCGGTGCAGGGGCGCTCGAGTTGACGGGGTGATGGTGCCTTTGAATACACCACTCAAAAACGGTCAAACTGTAGAAGTGATTTCAGCAAAAGAGGGGGGGCCTTCAAGGGATTGGCTCAACCTTGAGTTGGGCTTTCTCGTAAGTCCAAGAGCAAGATCAAAGGTAAGGGCTTGGTTTAATGCTTTGGCAACGCAAGAAAATGTCTCCAAAGGCAGAGAGGCGGTTGAAAGACTATTGCAAAGGGAGGGGAAAACTAGCACAAATCTAGAGGACCTAGCTGATCAACTTGGTTTTAAAAATGCAGAGACTCTTTTTGAAGTGGTTGGCAAAGATGAGTTTTCACTTCGAAATATTGAAGTTATTTTGCATCCCCGCATTGCTGCTGTAGCGACCGAGGATGAGGTTTTTTTAAAGAATGCAAAATTTAAAGAACCTAAGAGCTCTGGCTCTCAAGGGGGAATCTTAGTAGTTGGCGTAGACTCTTTGATGACTCAGTTGGCAAGGTGTTGTAGGCCAGTTCCACCAGACGATATCTGTGGTTTTATCACCAGAGGCAAAGGCGTCAGTATTCATAGAACTTCTTGTCTTAATTTTAAAGAGTTAGTTCTTCGTGATGAAGACCGCGTCATCGAAGTCAAATGGGGCAACGCCCAAGTAAGCAATGCTGGTCAATCTAGTGTTTATCCAGTGGATGTTGATATAAGGGCTCATGACAGGCAAGGGCTTCTTAGGGATATTTCAGAAGTATTTGCAAAAGAAAAGATGAATGTGATTGGAGTTAAAACTGAATCTATAAGGGGAATTGCTTGGATGACTTTTACTGTTGAGATTTCAGATTCAACCAAACTACAAAAAGTAATAGCAATTATGAAAACAGTTCCAAGTGTGATTTCATCAAGACGAAGATGAAGATTTTGCGCTACCTTTCGCCTGAGTAGAATTAGGTAGTTGGCTTTAAGTACTAATTCATGCTAGAATTCAACTTCCCCAGGCGCGTAGCTCAGTTGGTTAGAGCATCACCTTGACATGGTGGGGGTCGCTAGTTCGAATCTAGTCGCGCCTACCAAAATAGTCATATAGTCAATCACTAACATAGGCTCTACCCAATAAGTTTCCTGAGACAATACGGGGATGAATAATGCAACTTCTAATTTACCCCCCAAAAAATCCAGCCGGGCCCCACAGGTCGGGTTCGTAAGCCTAGGTTGCCCTAAAGCGCTTACTGATTCTGAGCTGATACTGACTCAGTTAAACGCTGAAGGCTATGAGACTTCTAAGTCCTACGCAGGGGCTGACTTAGTTATCGTCAATACATGTGGATTTATAGACGACGCTGTCAAAGAAAGTCTGGACACAATAGGTGAGGCGTTAGCTGAAAACGGTAAAGTCATCGTGACCGGATGCCTAGGTGCCAAGCAAGACGGTGATGGTCAAAACCTTGTTCAAAGTATCCATCCAAGAGTCTTGGCCGTGACGGGTCCACACGCAACACAGGAAGTCATGAACGCCGTTCATCTTCACTTACCAAAGGCTCATGACCCTTATTTAGACCTGGTCCCGAGGAGCGTCTCAGCAGCTGGAATAAAACTTACGCCCAAACATTTTGCTTACCTTAAGATTAGTGAAGGCTGTAATCACAGGTGTACCTTTTGTATCATCCCCTCTATGAGAGGGGATTTGGTGTCTAGACCTATTGGGGATGTTTTAGCAGAAGCAAAAGCTTTGTTCGAGTCGGGTGTTAAAGAGCTTTTAGTGATAAGTCAAGACACCTCAGCTTATGGGGTCGACATCAAATACAGAACTGGTTTTTGGGACGGTAAACCTGTTCGCTCCAGAACACTGGAGTTAACCGAGACCTTGGCAACAATCGCCGAGGCTTACGGTGCATGGGTCAGGCTACATTACGTTTATCCCTACCCAAGTGTTGATGAGTTGATTCCACTCATGGCAACTGGGAGAGTGTTGCCTTATTTGGATGTTCCTTTTCAGCATAGTCATCCAGATGTTTTAAAACGTATGAAACGACCAGCTAGCGGGGAGCGCAATTTGGAGAGAATTCTTGCATGGCGCAAGCTCTGCCCAGAGATCGTGATCAGGAGCACATTTATCGCTGGTTTCCCTGGTGAAACAGAGGCAGAGTTTCAGCACTTGCTTGATTTTTTAAAGGAAGCAGAACTTGACCGTGTAGGGTGTTTTGCCTACAGCCCAGTGGAGGGCGCAACTGCTAACGATTTGCCAGGTTTAATTGATAAGGAGCAAAGAGAGGAGCGCCGGGACAGGTTTATGAAAGTCGCTGAAGAGGTATCTGTTAGAAAGCTTCAAAAAAGAGTAGGCAGCACGATGCAAGTTTTGGTAGACAAAGCGACAGCAATGGGTAGACAAGGCGGAGTCGGACGAACCTACGCAGATGCACCTGAGATTGACGGTGTTGTCCACCTTTTGCCACCACAAAAAATCAGTAAAACAATTAAGACGGGCGAGTTTACCAAGGTGCAAATTGTTGCAACACAGGGGCACGATCTAGTCGGTCTTCCCATTTAGTAAGTAGAGATTAAACTCCTTAATGCTTATGTTTCATTAAGTCATTCATAAGCGCGTTTACCCCGTAAATCCATGGAGCTATTTGGTCGGTGGTATTCACTCTATTGATTAGTGTGCCCAGTCTGGGGGTGGAAATTCTGACCTGGTCTCCCACTTTATGGGTAAAACCCTCGCCAGGGGAGCCTGCTGAGGTTGCCTCACCTAATGGTCTGTCTTGCGTGGGCGCAAACATAGTACCCAAGAACAGCATAAAACCGTCTGGATATTGATGGTTCTCATTAATTGTTTGTGCAACAAGGTCGAGCGGATCTCTGCTTATTTTGGATAACTCACTTGATCCTTTTAATACGAAACCATCCTCTCCTCTTATCTCAAGCTCTAGCGCGCAGGCCCGTACATCATCGATATCAAAATGCTCATCAAAGAGTCTAATGCAAGGTCCAATGGAGCAAGATGCATTATTGTCTTTAGCTTTACCAAGGAGTAGGGCACTCCTACCTTCAAAATCCCTGAGGTTGACGTCGTTCCCAAGCGTTGCTCCAACGCATTTTCCTTTTGAGTTGACCGCAAGCACAATCTCTGGCTCTGGGTTGTTCCAGGCGCTCTTGGGATGAATGCCTATTTCGGCACCTGTACCCACAGCGCTCATGGGTTGAGATTTTGTGAATATTTCAGCGTCGACTCCGATTCCCACCTCTAGGTATTGAGACCAAATTCCTTCTTTAATCAAAACTTCCTTGAGCGCTAGTGCAGACTGCGAGCCAGGTATTACCCTAGTTAAGTTATCTCCAATGACCCGAGTCACGGCATTTCTAACACTTTGTGCTTTGGATGCGTCCCCCCTTGCTTGTTCTTCAATAACACGCTCTAACATGCTTTGCACAAAGGTAACCCCTGCGGCTTTGATCGCCTGTAGATCACAGGGAGCCATAAGCCAGGGAAGCTCGGTATTTTTGTGCTTGTGGTGAGCGTTACTTAGCACATCAGCTGTTTTGCATAATACTGGGCCTTTGTGGTTCTTTATTAAATCAACTACGTTTTCCAACTCTAACAAGCCACTGCAAGTTAGAGAAAGGGCGCTTAAGTCAAGAACTTCGTCCCTTGTTAATCTTCCAACTACGGCTCCCCTGTTGGGTATCCAAACTTTAACAATCAGGCATGCAACATCTAGATCTGAGGGTAAGGCGTTATCTGGCGTGAGTAGGGATTTCATAGTGTTTTTAACATTAACTTTTCATCATCAATTTTTGAATGTCATCACTTAAGGACCAATGATTAACAACTTAATCACTTTAGGATGATCAGAATTGTTTGTTATTATTCAAGAATTATTTTTGCAGTTTTTATGACTTCGGCCCATTTATCGATCTCAGATTTTTGAAAGCTTTTGATTTGTTCTGGATTTAGGCTTGAAGGCATGATGCCAAGAGACTTTAATTTCTCTAACACCTCGGGTGTTTGAAGGATTTTTAAACTCTCTGTGTGAAGGCGCTGAACAATGGCTTGGGGAGTACCGCTTGGAACAAATAAGGCTTGCCAAGAGAGCACCTCAAAGCCTTGCAGTCCAGAGATCCCGGACTCAGATATTGTGGGTACATCAGCAAAATTCTCTAAACGTTTTAATGAACTTACCCCAAGTGCTCTGAGCTTACCGTTTTGAATATGTGGCCCTGCGACCAGTGAAGTATCCAACATAAAGTCCACTTGTCCGCTCATGACATCTTGTATAGCTGGGCTACTGCCCTTATATGGGATGTGAGTGAATTCAACTTGTGATTTAAAACCCAATAACTCTAAGGCCAGGTGTTGTGAGGTTCCATTGCCCGCAGACGCTCCGCTCAGTTGTCGTGGACTCTTTCTTGCTGCGTCTACGAGTTCTTTTAAATTTTTATAGGGGCTATTTGTTCTAACCACCAGCATTACTGGATTGGTACCAAACAAAACGACTGGGGTAAATGACTTAAGTGGATCGTAGCCAAGTTTGGGATATAGACTTACATTTATGGCGTGTGAGCTAACCGTGCCCCCTAAAAGCGTATATCCATCAGCCCCGGCACGGGAGGCGATCTCCGAGCCTACACTGCCACCTGCGCCCCCTTTGTTGTCAATCACAATCGATGTCCCTAGAGCTGGACCAAGGCGCTGCGCGAGTAGCCTTGCCAATATATCGGTTGATCCACCTGCTGGAAAGGGTACTAAATAGTTGATGGGTTTGTTGGGCCACGGTGCAGCCTCTGCCAGTACCTTAGAGGTCTCTATAGACAGCATGCTGAAGGTCGACGCGCTCAAAAGGGTTGGTACAAAAGTGCGTTTTAGAAAAATTCTTCTCAACATAATAGTTTGCTTTTAGTTTTAAATGGCTAGGGGCAGTTTGCTCGGTATTTGAATGAACACTCTTTAAAGAGTCAATTTAAATTGAACATATTAATCAAACACTTTCGATTTGAGTACCTCAATGAATTTCAGGCTCACCAGAGGGGGTTTGCAGGTCCTCTGGCTCCAGGAAGTCAAAGTCACAGCCTTTATCTGCTTGCTGAATGTGTTTAAGGTACAAAGTTCCGTAGCCTCTTGTAAATTTTGGAGAAGGAGCGGTCCAAGCAGCTTTGCGCTTTTGCATTTCTTCCTCACTTACGAGCACATTGATACTGCGCGCTTCTATGTCTAAGCTGATGAGGTCTCCGTCCCTAACCAGTGCCAAAGGACCCCCTACGTGGGACTCAGGGGTCACGTGAAGCACGCAAGCGCCGTAACTCGTGCCACTCATGCGAGCATCACTTATGCGCACCATATCTCGAACCCCTTGTTTGAGAAGTTTTTGAGGAATAGGGAGTTGGCCCCATTCAGGCATGCCCGGAGCCCCTTGTGGGCCAGCACTTAGAAGCACAATCACACTATCTTTATCTATCTTCAAATCTGGAAGATCTATCCTTGCAGATAGATCGTTGTAATCATTAAATACGACTGCTGGACCCGTGTGCTTTCGAAGGCTTTGCTCCATGGCTGAGGGCTTTATGACGGCGCCGTTTGGAGCAATATTACCCTTGAGTACGGCCAGTCCTCCACTGGGTAAGACGGGGTTATCTAATGTTTTAATTACATCATCATTAAAGACTTTGGAGTTTTTAATGTTTGTGCCAAGCGTATGTGAATTGACAGTTAATTGGTCTAAATTTAGCAGTGCGCTAATTCTTGATAAAAGAGCCCTTAGCCCACCTGCATAATAAAAATCTTCCATCAAGTACTTACCACTTGGTCTAAGGTTTGCAAGCACTGGGGTGTCTTTAGCCAACTGATCAAAGCGTTCAATAGTGAGTGGGATACTCGCCCGCTTAGCCATAGCGATGAGGTGAACGAGTGAGTTGGTTGAGCCACCCAAAGCAAGTACGGTGCGAACGGCGTTGTCAAATGATGCTACAGTCAGTATGTCGCAGGGTTTTAGATCCTCCCAGACCATCTCTACTATGCGTTTGCCAGTTAAGGTAGCCATTTGAGCATGCCTTGAATCGGGGGCTGGTATGGAGGCTGCGCCAGGCAACGTAAGCCCCAAAACCTCTGCAGCACTGGTCATTGTTGAAGCTGTGCCCATGGTCATACAATGACCTGGGCTTCTTGCAATCCCGTCCTCAATTTCTTGCCAATCTTGCTCGTTGATGTTTCCAGCTCTGAGCTCAGCCCAGTACTTCCAAGTATCACTCCCACTACCCAAGAACTGTCCCTTGTAGTCCCCCCTTAGCATGGGACCTGCGGGGACAAAGATTGAGGGCAGATTCATGGAAATTGCGCCCATGATGAGAGCAGGAGTGGTTTTGTCACACCCACCCATCAAAACACATCCATCTGCAGGATAGGATCTAAGCAACTCCTCCGTCTCCATTGCCAACAAGTTACGGTAAAGCATCGTTGTTGGTTTTTGGAATGGCTCAGATAAAGAAATGGCCGGCATCTCAACAGGAAAACCACCAGCTTGCCATATACCTCTTTTAACCTCTTCAACTCGCTGTTTGAAATGAGAGTGACAGGGATTGATATCACTCCAAGTGTTGATGATTGCAATAACTGGTTTACCTGCATAATCGCTTTTGTGATAACCCATTTGAGCGGTTCTAGAGCGATGTCCAAAGGAGCGCATGTCTTTTGCTCCGTACCAGCGGTGTGAGCGGAGATCCTCGGGTTTTTTAATTTTAGTCATAAGATTTTAAATTCACATCAACACTGGAGAAAGTAAACTAAGCAGAGCAGAGAATATGAATATAAATATGCTTCTGGCGAGCTATGTAAAACTTGAGTCTAGTATCTAGTGTCTAGTCCACCTCATAAAAATAGTAGAGGTGGACAAAGGGCTCATTTTAAATATTTATTTTGCGTTCACAATCTCTTGAACGAGTGCTTTAAGTTCTGGTGTATTTGCAAACTTATCCCAAACTGGTTTTTCAGCCGCAATGAAACCCTTTCTATCAATCTCCGAAGCAGGGATTATTTTTGCTCCACCCTTAATAACGGCATCCTTAGAGGCGATTTCTTTTGCCTCCCAAAGCTTCACATAATAGGGCACGGAGGCTTTTGCTGCAGCCCTTATAGCTGTTTGTTCCTGGGGTGTTAAGGTATCCCAAATTTTCTTGGAAAAAACCAGTACCTCAGGAGTCATGACATGCATTGTTTCTGAATAAAAGGGCGCTGACTCAAAATGCTTGGCTTCATCATACGAAGGATAGTTGTTCTCTGCGGCGTCTAGAAGACCCGTTTTAAGTCCTGTGTAGACTTCTGCAAATGGCATTGGAGTAGGTGAGGCGCCCATCGCACTGACCAAGCCCACCATCAAATCAGATGGAATAACCCTAATTTTTAAGCCCTTCGTATCTGCAATCGATTTGATAGGTTTTTTAGCGTACAAGGATCTTGCGCCACTCTCATACAGTGCAAGCCCTATAAAGCCAGCTTTCTCAAAGCCGGCCAAGACCTTTTCACCCTGCGCACCGTACATTGTTGAGCGAAGGTGATTGATATCTCTAAACAAAAAGGGGAGCGAGGGGATTGACGATTCGGGAACAATGCCGTTGAACGCTGCGGAGCTTACCCTAACCATATCAAGAGCACCGATCTTTACCTGCTCAATGGTGTCTTTCTCTGAACCCAGTGAGCTGTCTCCGAACACTTTGATGCTGTCTTTCCCGCCAGTTGCCGCGGAAAGCTCCTCCCCCATGTGCATCACTGCCATGTTTGTCGGGAAATCTTTTGAGTGCACGTCTGCACTCCTAAAAGTTCTCGCCATTAAGGTTTGAGCGGGAAAAGAAATTAGACTCGCAAGGATAAGGGGCGAGAGAAGGCGAAGTTTGATTTTCAAAGGGTTCTCCAAAAAGTAATGAACGCCAACGAGGGGTTTAAACAAGAAGTTTAATGTTGGATGTATAACAAATACATTTTAGATTTTGAGAACCTTAGATCAGATAAGTTTTAAAAATGATCGTAAGTACTAACCCTAGAAATTTAACGCTGGTAGGTTAACTAGTTAGAAATTAGTCAACAAAGCCGTGAGGACCCATGACCACAAACCCACCTCCTTGGAACTGAACCACAGGATCGGTAAGATCGGGGGCTTTAGAGTTTGAGTAAATACCATCTTTGAAGATATCAGATGTGTCTTGGGGGTGAAATCCGATGTGTTTTGCACGTGAGTTATCCCACCAACTGACTGAGTTGTTTGAGGCCCCAAAAATGATACTGTGACCAAGAACGGGTGTTGCTAAGCAAGCGGTGATCAAACGGTGCAAATCGTCATAGCTCAGCCAAGTAGCAAGCATACGACGGTCTTTAGGCTCAGGAAATGATGACCCTATGCGAATGCAAGCGGTCTCGATCCCGTATCGATCAAAATAGAATCTTGACAAGTCCTCTCCAAAGGCTTTACTTAGTCCGTAAAGGCCATCTGGACGGGGCGGATCATCCGCAGTGATGGTCTGTCCCTGAGAGTAAAAGCCCGTGACGTGATTGGAGCTTGCAAAGACGATTCGTTTTACGCCGTGCATACGGGCAGCCTCGTAAAGGTTATATGCTCCCAAAATGTTGGCTTGTAAGATAGGTCCGAATGGTCCCTCGACCGAGATTCCCCCCATGTGAACCACCGCATCAACGCCTTCCAAAATTGTGTGCACTTGCTGTGAGTTTGCCAAATCTGCCAAAATGATTTCCTCATTTTTACCGGCCTCACCAAAGCTAGAAATGTCCGATAGCCGTAATGTATTGCAGTTTAATTTGAGGGGTTCCCTCAGGGCCTTGCCTAGCCCGCCAGCGGCTCCGGTTAAAAGTATTTTGTTATGGGTTTTTGGAGTCATAATTTTTCAATAGTTGGTTAGAGAATAAACTAACAGGCCCTGCATCTTTGGAAAAAGCCCAAAAATCGTCAGGATCATCAAATTTGGCTATAGTGTCTTAATTGCGTGTAATTTTAGAGATAATGTTATCAGACACAAAGTCCAAGTTTAAGTTCAGCCTAGTTGGAAGTTCTTGTGTAAGCCCTTAAGAGATAAAATCATCATTTCGGAGACTCAAAATGTTTAAATTAGGAAAGCGTTCTTTTACGCAACTCACAGTTAAAGTAGCAATTGGTATTGCCGCTTTATCTGCAGGCGCAGTGTTTGCAGACGAGCCCTTCAAAATTGGACTGATTTTGCCTATGACTGGGCAAGCTGCGTCCACTGGCAAACAAGTCGAGGCTGGGGTAAGACTTTACATGGCCCAAAACGCCGGGAAAATTGCGGGAAGAACAGTAGAGCTTATTGTCAAAGATGACACCGGCCTGCCTGATGTGACCAAGCGTATTGCACAGGAGTTGGTTGTCAATGACAAAGTAGATATTTTGGCCGGTTTTGGTCTAACACCGCTAGCTCTTGCAACTGCCCCAATCGCTACTCAGTCTAAAACTCCATTGGTTGTGATGGCGGCTGCGACTTCAAGCATTACATTGGCGTCACCTTACATCATCAGAACTAGTTTTGCTTTACCCCAAGCTGCTGTAACCATGGGTGACTGGGCTGCCAAGAACGGTATCAAACGTGCCGTGACTTTAGTCTCTGATTACGGTCCAGGTTTGGACGCTGAGAAGTTCTTTAGAGAGAGGCTTTTATTAAACAGTGGCCAGGTTCTTGAGTCAATGCGTGTTCCACTTAGAAATGCAGACTTTGCACCTTTCTTGCAAAAAGTGAGAGATCTCAAGCCTGAGGCCTTATTTGTTTTTGTCCCCTCCGGACAGGGCACTCAGGTGATGAAGCAATTTGCAGAGCGTGGGTTGGATAAAACCGGTATTCGCCTGATCGGAACTGGGGACGTTACAGATGATGATTTATTAAACGGTATGGGAGATGTTGCTTTGGGAGTCGTAACGGCTCATCACTACTCTGCCAGTCACAAGTCCGCGATGAATCAAAAGTTTGTTGAAGCCTTTGAGAAGGCAAACAATAAACTACGACCCAACTTTATGGCTGTTGGTGGATACGACGGTGCACGCGTGATTTATGAAGCCCTCAAAGCAACCAAAGGTAAGGGTGGTGGCGACGCATTACTTGCCGCTATGAAGGGACAGATTTTTGAGAGCCCACGTGGTCCTATCTTTATTGACGCGCAAACTAGAGATGTAGTGCACAACATGTACATCCGTAAAGTCGAGAAAATCAATGGTGAAATGTATAACACCGAATTTGAGACGATTAAAGATGTAAAAGATCCAGGAAAAACTCAGTAAAAAATCATTAAAATACCCATCACCTGAAAACGAGATCTGTTTTTACAGTTTGAGTTTTTGGGTGACGATATTGGGGGAACTCGCCCAGCGTGAGTTTCCCCTTATTACTTTTAGAGTGTCTTTGTTAAACTTTAAGCGCATCAAAATTCATGTTAACTATCTTATTTGACGGTGTTGCTTACGGCATGTTGCTATTTGTATTGGCGGTTGGGCTTGCCGTGACCCTTGGTTTGATGAATTTCATCAACCTTGCACACGGTGCATTTGCGATGCTTGGGGGGTACACCACTGTGCTCCTGATGCAACGTTTGGAGGTCCCCTTTTTAATTTGTTTGCCATGTGCATTTTTAGTTAGTGCAGTGCTAGGTGCATTCTTAGAAAGAACTCTGTACAGGCCACTTTACAGTAGGCCGCATTTAGATCAAGTATTATTTTCTATTGGTTTGGCATTTATGTCAGTTGCGAGTGCAGATTACTTGATGGGCTCGGGCCAGCAAAATATTCAACTCCCTGAGTGGCTCAAAGGGCGCACAGAGTTAGGCGAAGATCCTTGGACCCTTGGGATGGGGCACTACCGACTGCTCATCATCTTGATTTGCGCAGTGCTAACTATCGTGTTGCAAACCGTACTCACCAAAACCAGATTCGGTAGCCAACTTAGAGCCTCAGTTGATGATCCAGTGGTTGCATCTGGTTTGGGAATTAATGTCAATAAAGTCTTCTTGCTTACCTTTGCCGTTGGATCTGGACTTGCTGGCCTTGGGGGTGCGTTAGGAGCAGAGGTTCTATCGATTGATCCGATATTTCCTTTGAAATATATGATTTATTTCCTTATCGTTGTCTCTGTTGGGGGGACATCCTCAATCACGGGACCGCTTCTCGCCGCTTTACTTCTTGGTATTGCAGATGTTGCTGGCAAGTATTACGTGCCAAAGCTTGGGGGATTCATTGTGTATTCCTTGATGATTATTATTTTGTTGTGGCGTCCCCAGGGCCTATTTTCAAGGGGGAATAAATGATGCACACTCCAAACTCCAATCAACTGGAACTTATTACTGCGTCACTCAATCGGCGCTCCAAAATCAAACCTATCGAGATCGTTTTTTGGGCTGTAGCTTTGATTTTGCCTGTTGTCTTGCCCAGTCATGCAATGATGATCAGCGAAATAGCTATTACAGCTTTATTTGCATTATCCCTAGACCTGGTGTTGGGATACAGCGGTATTGTTTCTCTAGGACATGCTGCTTTTTTAGGTGTTGGTGTTTACTCAAGCGCACTATTTGCTAAGTTTTTCTTACCCGATCCAACTCTTGGATTGGTGGTATCCGGTTCTTTGGCCGGACTGCTGGGTTTGATTTGTAGTTTCACAATCCTTCGGGGAAGCGATCTGACGAGATTAATGGTGACGCTGGGGGTGGCGTTGATCATGCTTGAGCTTGCCAATCAGATGGATTGGTTAACGGGCGGCTCGGACGGTTTGCAAGGCGTGATTATGGGGCCAGTGTTAGGTGTTTTTGAGTTTGATTTGCAGGGCAAAACAGCTGCCTGGTACTCCGTTGGAGTTGCTTTGCTGCTCTTTATTTTTGTAAGAATGCTTGTAAATTCTCCTTGGGGTTACACGCTTAGAGTTATTAGGGACAACAGACTTCGCGCAATGGCAATTGGGGTTCCAGTATCAAAAATATTAATAAGTGTTTACACATTCGCAGCAGTCTTTGCCGGGATTGCGGGTGGATTGCTCGCGCAAACAACTGGTTTCGCTTCACTGGATGTGTTTGCCTTTGATCGTTCAGCCGATTTAATGCTAATGCTTGTAATCGGAGGGGTGGGTTGGTTGTACGGCGGTATAGCAGGGGCTATTGTTTTTAAGATACTTCAAAGTGAACTATCTGCAGTGACTCCTCAGTACTGGATGTTTTGGATCGGATTACTTTTGATCCTATTGGTTAGTTTGGGTAGAGAGAGAATCAAGGGCTGGTTGACACTTAGTTTTCTTTTCGGCCGTACAAAGGCAGGAGTCGTCTCAAAATGAATACGACTAAAGATCTAAATGTTTTGTCTGCGGTTGGTTTGGTCAAAACTTTCGGCGGTATCAAGGCTACCCAAAATGTCAATTTAGATATCAAGGCCGGTGCTCGTCATGCCCTTATTGGACCTAACGGTGCTGGTAAAACGACTTTAATAAATTTACTCACCGGTGTTTTAAAACCCACCAGCGGAAAAATTGAACTCTTAGGTGAGGACATATCAGACCTCAGTCCACATTTGAGAGTAAAAAGGGGCTTGGTGAGGACTTTTCAGATCAATCAACTCTTTGACTCCCTAACCCCACTTGAGACGCTGAGCATTGTGGTATCTCAACATCTTGGGCAAGGCGGCGTTTGGTACAGGCCTTTAGGGCTTGGGCGCGCTGGAAAACCCATTGTTGAGCGAGTCTCCCAATTGCTAGAGCAGTTTAGATTAACGGATGTGATGAATGTACAGACCTCTCATATGTCTTATGGCAGACGAAGGCTTTTGGAGATGGCAATCGCATTGGCTTGTGAGCCAAAAGTTTTACTGTTAGACGAACCTGTTGCTGGGGTACCCACGGGTGAGCGAGATGAATTATTGGCGACAGTTGCAGCATTGCCCGAAGACGTTTCAATACTTTTAATCGAACATGATATGGATTTGGTCTTTAACTTTGCAAACAAAATGACCGTGCTTGTCAACGGCGCAGTGCTAACCGAGGGTACGCCAGAGCAAATTGCAAATGATCAACAAGTTAAAGCGGTCTACTTGGGACAAACTGAGATTGAGGGTCATACACATGCATGATTTGATTAAGGAAAATCACTCAACTGATCCATCCACCAGTTTACTTCGTGTGAAGGGTCTGAGTGCAGGGTACGGGGAAGCGGTGGTGCTCAGTGATATAAGTTTCAACATCGAGCCTGGGCAAACTCTTGCACTTTTGGGACGCAATGGGGTGGGTAAAACCACCTTGATCAATACTCTAGCAGGTGCGACCCATATGCATGCTGGGACAATCACACTTGACGGAACGCGCATCGAGAATCTCCCATCATTTAAACGGGTTAACTCTCTAGCGCGAGGAGGCATTGGGTGGGTACCACAGGAGAGAAATATCTTTAAATCTCTGAGTGTTCACGAGAACTTAACTGCAGTTCACAGAGACTCAGATGACCCCAACGCTTGGTCTCCAAAGCGAGTGTATGAATATTTTCCAAGACTTTTAGAGCGAAAAAACAATCTGGGCTCACAACTCTCTGGGGGGGAGCAACAAATGCTTGCTATGGCCCGGGCTTTGGTTGTTAATCCAAGACTTTTACTCTTGGATGAGCCACTTGAGGGATTGGCACCTATCATTGTTGAGGAGTTGTTGAAAGCGATTCGGTGGATTACGAGGGATGAGGGCATGTCAGCAATCATAGTTGAGCAGCATCCTCAAATGATTTTGGCTATATCAGATGAAGCCATTGTTTTGGAAAGAGGGACTATCGTTCATAAAGAGAGTGCTGCTTCGCTAAGTAAAAATACAGACGCATTAGATCGACTGTTGGGCGTTAAAAGGTAACGACTCATTTTGTATAGACGGTCCTTTGGTGGACGCTGCGTGATCGGACAACTACTAGGCAAGTACTATGACTAAGACTATGGCTAGGGCTAGGGCTCTTAATTTAATGCGTTGTTCAGTACAAACTTAGAGTCATTTGAAATGTATTTTGCTTGGGTGAAAAAAATTTTTAAATTAATAAAACTTATCTCATTACTTCAAAGGCATAGCACCTCGTTTCTTGGCTATGTATGTTTTGTAGGGTGCTTACTCACATCCGCTCATGCAGTGCCTGCAGGTTCAAATCCAACACCGTATGACGCCGCTACTTTTACCAAGCAGCCTTTTAAAATTGTGATCCCCTTTGGGGCGGGTGGGGTAGCTGATTTGACCGCTCGTGTAGTTGCTCAAGGACTATCCGATAGGCTAGGTCAAGCCGTTGTGATAGAGAATAGACCAGGCGCAGGCGGTATTGTTGCTGCTGATTGGGTTGCTAAATCTGAGCCCGATGGACACACCATGTTACTCATCTCAAATGCAACTGCCGTAAGCACGGGACTCTTTAAGAACTTACCTTATGACACACTTAAAGATTTCGCCTGCGTCACGCTTTTGGGGACTTTTGACATTGCTGTGATTGTCCCAGAAGTCTCAAAATTTAATACCCTCTCAGAGCTTATCAATTATGCTAAGTCCAACCCGGGGCGTCTCAATATTGGTAGTATCAACATTGGGAGTACACAGCACCTTGCTGCAGAGCTTTTTAAATCTTCAGCAGGACTTGACGCCCAAGTCGTTCCATTTAACGGTACGCCCGCCGTTATCACAGCGCTGAGAGGCGGACAGATCGATGTGGCAATTGAGATTCTCACACCTGTGATGCCACAAATCAAATCACACGCTGTTAAAGTTTTAGCCGTAACAGGGGAGAGAAGATCTTCAGCTTTGCCAGATGTACCAACTGCTTTAGAGTTACAAATTAAAGGAATGGTCGCATCCTCATGGAACGGCATAGCCGTTCCTTCTAAGACCACGTTGGATGCAATTGAACGCTTGAATAAGGAGATCGTTGAAGTTTTAAAAAACCCAACAACTAGACAAAAGCTGCAAAATTTAAACGTAGAACCAAAGCCATCGTCCCCCCTTCAAGCGCAAGACTGGTTACGCACGGAGGTTAAGATTTGGGGACAAGTGATTGATCGAGCTGGTATTGAAAAACAATAATCTGAAATTTTTTGTGATTGAATTAAAAAACCTTTTGGATATTTTCAACAACAATTCTTTTCAACAGTTCTATTGTTTTTATTTGAATTTGAGTGCTTGGACGCCTGGAGCTCGTTGCTAAGGTCACGGGTATCTGAATTTTGGGTTCTTTAAAAGACTTGGTAATAAATGCCGAGGGCCTGAAGGAGCTTTTAACCGCATGCTTGGTCAGCACAGCGTTACCTGCACCGTCGGCTACGAGATCGAGGATTGCGGGTACCCCGTCAATTTCAAACGTTATATTTGGGGTCACTCCAGCTGCCAGGAACGCCGACTCCACATACATGCGAATTGCATTGGGTCGGCTTGGGATCACCAAAGGCAAGTGCGCAATACTTTTGATATCCACATAGAGCTCTTGTGGATCCTCAAGGAGTCCAGCAGGTCTTGCACTTACATATACCAACTCCTCATCGATCAGATGCTCGGTATGCAGTCCCATGGTTGTATTGCCACTATAAAGCAGTGCAATATCTAGTCTGGCGTTCAACAACTCCTCTTGCATGGAGCTTGAGAGTGCCTCCCTAATGGTGAGTTGTGCAAGAGGCATCTCATCTCTAAAGGTTCGGGTAAGAGCAACCGTTAACGCCCTAGCCAGACTTGGTGGCAATCCGAGTGCTACCCGCCCTGTTAGCCCACCCCTTAAACGGCGCAACTCCTCCTTGGTTCTCTCTAGTTGATGCAGTATTCCCCTTGCGTGATCAAGTAGCAGTTTGCCCGCGTCCGTTGGTGTTGCACCTCTGCCGTTTCTGATGAGTAAGTTTTGACGTAAATCCACCTCAAGTAGTCGGATTTGCCTGCTCAGTGCTGGCTGAGCTATGCCCAGGGATTGTGAGGCCTTGGTGAAACTCTCGAGTTCAGCCACAGTGACAAAATATTGGAGCTGTTTGAAATCCATATAATATTACTAAGGTATTAATATATAGACTTTAATTAACATATTCATGATAAATTTAATATATTGAGGATCCTGTTATGCGTAAATTATATATCTGTTAGAACTGGATACCTATATATCAGCACCCCCAAATAGGGAATACTTGAGCTCTCAGGAAAGTAGAGTTCTGATGGGCTTGAACAGTTAGTCAAATAGGAAAGTAGATCAATAAAGTATGTGCACAAAAGAAAATCTCTAACCTGATTGCAAAGATTTCAAATTCAGTTCCAACAAAGAATGACCAAAGACACCCATCTCCAGCCCCAACCCCAACTTCAACCCCAGCACGCCATCCCCTGTCTGTTCATGAGAGGCGGGACTTCCAAGGGGCCTTTTTTTAAAGCAGAGGACTTACCCCAGGATAAAGGTCAAAGGGATAAGGTTTTGTTGTCTATCATGGGGTCCCCCGATAAAAGACAAATCGATGGTCTTGGTGGAGCGCATCCCTTGACCAGTAAAGTAGGTATTGTCAGCAAGAGCGACAAGGCGGGCGTAGATCTAGAGTTTTTATTTGCTCAACTTCAACCCGATAAAGATACCGTTGACACGACCCCCAATTGTGGGAACATGCTTGCAGCGGTTGTCCCATTCGCCATTGAAACGGGTATGTTTGTCCCGACTTCGGATACAACCACTTGCCGAGTGCTTACACTGAATACAGACATGTTAAGCGACATAAGCGTTGAAACCCCATTGCTCCCCAAAGCAAGCAACGCTAGTCAAGGCTCACGCTTTGTTAATTACTCAGGCGAAGCAAGAATCGATGGTGCCCCAGGTTCCTCAGCACCCATCACAATTAATTTCTTGGATACAGCAGGTTCTGTTTGCTCCTCACTCCTACCCACAGGCAGAGTCAAAGATAGGGTGCGTGTTGTTCCAACACAGGATCTGTCTGGTTTTGATCCTTTTGATATCGACGTAACCTGTATCGATAACGGTATGCCACTCGTGATCTTTAAAGCCAGTGACGTTGGCAGAACAGGAAGTGAGAGTGTGGCCGAACTCAACTCTGACACAGAGCTTAAAACAAAAATTGAGGCTCTGAGACTTCAGGTCTCGCTACTCATGGGGCTTGGTGACGTTAAGACCAAGAATTATCCTAAGATGACTTTGGTTGCCCCACCAGTGAATGGGGGCAGTTTGACGACTAGAAGTTTTATACCTCATGTGTGTCACGACGCAATAGGTGTACTCGCCGCTGTGACGGTTGGAACAGCGTGTGTGTTAAAAGGATCTGTGTGTGAGGGGGTTGCCGTAATTGGTGAGCATGACTCAGTGGTCGTATCTGTAGAGCACCCAACGGGTGAGTTCAGTGTAGAGTTAGGCTTGGATCCCAAGAACAGCCAAAGCGTAACCCGCGCTGCACTCCTTAGAACAGCCCGCCTCATTATGAAGGGTGAGGCAATGGTGCCTGCTCATTTGCTAAGCTAGTAACGAAAGCTAGTAACGAAAGCCAATAACGTAAGCCCTGTACCATTTAATCGTTTAATCATTATTTTAAAAAAAAGGAATATCCATGAGTTTAGAGCGCCCCCTCATCATTGATGTACACGGTCACTACACGACCGCCCCAAAGGAGTTGGATAACTGGCGTAATCAGCAAATCGAGAGCCTAAAACATCCCGCCTCAAAGCCGGACCCTAAAAGCCTAAAAATATCAGATGAAGCTTTAAAAGAATCAATTGAAAAAAATCAACTGAAACTTATGCAAGAACGTGGAAGCGATTTAACGATCTTCAGTCCCCGTGCTAGTTTTATGGCTCACCATATTGGAGACTTTGAGACTTCCAGCACCTGGGCCTCTATCTGCAATGAGCTTTGTGCAAGGGTAGCGTCCCTATTCCCCGATCACTTCATCGGTGCAGCCATGCTCCCTCAATCCCCAGGTGTGGACCCAAAGACATGTATCCCAGAACTCGTTCGCTGCGTGGAGGAGTACGGCTTTGTGGGTATCAATTTAAATCCAGATCCATCCGGAGGTCACTGGACGAGTCCTCCACTGAGCGATCGTCATTGGTACCCTATCTACGAGAAAATGGTGGAATACGACATTCCTGCCATGATTCATGTGAGCACCAGTTGCAACAACTGCTTTCACACCACCGGGGCACATTACCTTAACGCCGACACTACAGCATTTATGCAGTGTTTGACGTCTAATCTATTTAAAGATTTCCCGACTCTAAAATTTCTAATTCCTCACGGGGGTGGTGCAGTCCCGTATCACTGGGGTAGGTTTAGAGGTTTGGCACAGGAGATGAAGTTACCCCTGTTAAAGGATCATTTACTCAACAATATTTTCTTCGACACCTGTGTCTACCATCAGCCAGGTATTGATTTACTCACTAAAGTAATTCCAACAGAAAATATTCTCTTTGCCTCCGAGATGATTGGAGCTGTCAAAGGCATAGATCCCGAGACAGGACATTACTTTGATGATACCAAGCGCTACATTGAATCTTCAACTCAGTTAAGCTCAGCTCAAAAGTACCAAATATACGAGGGCAATGCTCGTAGAGTGTTCAAGCGCTTAGATACCGCTTTAAAAGCAAAAGGAATTTAAACATGACCACACTTGGAGTCGTTAAAAGAAATATTGAGCGCGCTGATGCCAATGCAGTCACTGAATTGGCTAATTTCGGAGTCGCAACTGTTCATGAGGCTATGGGACGTGTTGGACTTATGCAGCCCTACATGAGGCCCATTTACTCTGGTGCTTTAGTTGCTGGGACCGCTGTTACGGTGCTCCTGCATCCAGGGGATAACTGGATGATGCACGTCGTTGCCGAGCAAATCAAGCCGGGTGATGTGGTTGTAGCCGCTTTATCAGCAGAAAATTGCGATGGTTTTTTTGGTGATTTGCTTGCAACTTCCTTTAAAGCCCGCGGTGCAAAGGCTCTCATCATTGACGCAGGTGTTCGAGATGTAAGGGAATTAACCGCGATGGGTTTCCCTGTTTGGAGCAAAGGCATAAGTGCCAAGGGCACCATCAAGTCAACTCTTGGTTCTGTCAACATTCCTGTGGTTTGTGCAGGTGCTTTGGTGAATCCTGGGGATGTGATCGTAGCAGATGATGACGGAGTGGTTGTCGTTCCACGGGAGTGGGCACAACGGACCGCTCAGGCCGCAGCCGCTAGAGAATCAAATGAGGGCGAGAAAAGAGCAAAACTTGCCTCCGGAGTGCTAGGAATAGACATGTACAACATGCGCGGGCCACTTGAGCAGGCGGGTTTAAAGTACATAGACTGAATGTAAATTATTAAAAGAGAGAGAAATGACCGATTTCATTAAAACCCCTGGATGGCTGGATTGGTATGCAGGTCCTAGCCAACCCCGCTTTAAATTACCCGCCGGCTCTGTTGACGCGCATTGTCATGTGTTTGGCCCAGGGGCAGAATTTGCATACGCTCCAGAGCGAAAGTACACCCCCTGTGATGCCTCTAAACACCAACTCTACGCTTTAAGGGATCATTTAGGGTTTGATAAAAATGTGGTGGTTCAAGCCACCTGTCACGGAGCAGATAACAAAGCGATGATTGACGCTTTACTCCACTCCGGCGGTAAAGCAAGAGGAGTAGCAACCGTTCGTCGCAGTGTGACTGATGAGGAAATCCAGTACATGCACGACGCCGGTGTGCGCGGTGTGCGGTTTAACTTTGTAAAGCGCTTGGTAGACTTTACTCCCAAAGATGAATTGATGGAAATTGCTGCTCGCATTGCTCACTGGGGTTGGCATGTGGTTATTTATTTTGAAGCAGTAGACTTGCCCGAACTCTGGGACTTCTTTACAAAGTTACCAACCACAGTGGTCGTGGACCACATGGGAAGACCCGATGTGAGTAAACCAATCGATGGTCCTGAGTTTGCACTCTTTGAGCGGTTTATGACTGAGCATGAAAACGTTTGGAGTAAGGTGAGTTGCCCAGAGCGTTTATCTGTTACGGGACCTAAGGCCTTAAACGGCGAGCAAAATGCATATCAAGACGTGATTCCCTTTGCAAGACGTATCGTAGAGCGTTTCTCCAACCGTGTCCTTTGGGGCACCGATTGGCCTCATCCCAATTTGAAGGATCACATGCCTGATGATGGTTTGTTGGTTGACTACATTACGCACATAGCAACTACTCCTGAGTTACAAAAAATGCTTTTGGTAGACAACCCAACTCGTCTTTATTGGCCTGAGTTAGCGAAGAACTAATTTACTTACTCAGAAATTAATCTGCTGTGATCAATTTATTGAAAAGGCGAACCTATGTCACTTGATAAACCCTACTTAGATGTGCCTGGCACAACCATATTTGATACCGAGCAGTCTCGTAAAGGCTATTGGCTCAATCAGTTTTGTATGTCTCTCATGAAGGCTGCGAACCGAGAGAGATTTAAAGCAGATGAGCGTGCCTACCTAGATGAGTGGAGCATGACTGAGGACCAAAAATTAGCCGTTCTCAGTCGAGACTTGAACAGGTGTATTGCGCTGGGTGGGAATATTTATTTTCTTGCCAAAATTGGAGCCACTGACGGAAAGAGCTTTCAGCAAATGGCGGGGAGCATGACGGGTATGACCGAGGAGGAGTACCGTGAGATGATGATCAAGGGAGGGAGATCGGCTGAAGGAAACAGGTTCTTGGGCGAGGACGGAGACGCACAACCCCAGCACCAACCGCAAGGAAAGGCTGGTCGTCTAGCCAGCACAAGCCAGAATTAGTGAGCATTAGTGAGGATCAATGAACATCAGTGATCATCAGTAAGACTGCTTAAGTTGATTGAAGACTCAATTATTCAAATTTATTCAAATTCATTCAAAATTTAAAATTTCATTAAACAAAGAGTTAAATCATGGCACGTATTTCTTCAAGCGTCTACACCTCCCATGTTCCCGCCATTGGTGCGGCGATCGACTTGGGTAAATCTCACGAACCCTACTGGGAACCCCTTTTCAAGGGCTATGAGTCCTCCAAAGAGTGGCTAAAGAATGAGAAACCTGATGTCATCTTTCTAGTCTATAACGACCATGCGACCGCCTTTAGTTTGGAGGTCATTCCAACTTTTGCAATTGGTACCGCAGACTCATATCAGCCTGCAGACGAGGGGTGGGGACCTAGACCGGTGCCTGTCGTTAAGGGGCACTCTGAGCTTGCCTCTCACATTGCACAATCTGTCATTCAAGAAGATTTTGACTTGACCATTGTGAACAAGATGGATGTTGATCACGGATTGACTGTACCTTTGTCACTGATGTGCGGTCAGCCAAGTCAGTGGCCTTGTCCGGTGATTCCATTTGCTGTTAACGTGGTCCAGTACCCTGTGCCCTCTGGTAAAAGGTGTTTTGAGTTGGGTAAGGCAATTGGCCGAGCTATTCAAAGTTTCCCAAAGGACTTAAACGTTCAAATTTGGGGCACTGGTGGGATGAGTCACCAACTCCAGGGGCCAAGGGCTGGGCTGATCAACAAAGAGTTTGATAATGCTTTTTTGGATAGATTGGTTGAGGATCCTGCGGGACTCGCATCTGTTCCTCACATCGATTATGTAAGGGAGGCGGGCTCTGAGGGTATTGAACTGGTGATGTGGTTGATCGCCAGAGGCGCTATGAATGATGTTGTAAACGAGGTCTGGGGTAGCGATAAAGGAGTAGGCTCTAAAGTTAAGAGCAACGCCCCAGTGGTTAAGAAAAGGTTTTATCATGTGCCTGCTTCCAACACAGCGGTAGGTCATTTAATTTTGGAGAATGTTTAATGAGTAAGACAATTAAAGTTGCGTTAGCCGGGGCAGGCGCATTTGGTATCAAGCACCTAGACGGTATTAAAAATATAGATAATGTTCAGGTCATCTCACTAGTAGGGCGTGAGTTAGAGAAAACTCGTGAAGTTGCTCAGAAATACGGAATTGAACACGTTACTACAGATTTAAAGGACAGCTTGGCCTTGAGTGAAGTGGACGCAGTGATCTTGTGTACACCAACTCAAATGCACGCTGAACAGGCCAGAGCCTGCTTGAATGCGGGTAAGCATGTTCAAGTTGAAATTCCAATGGCTGACTCACTCGCCGATGCGCAGTCTGTTGTTGATCTGCAAAAGAAAACCGGCTTGGTTGCAATGTGCGGTCACACAAGACGCTTTAATCCAAGTCACCAATATGTGCACAACAAAATTAAAGCAGGCGAATTCAATATTCAACAAATGGATGTGCAGACCTACTTCTTTCGTCGTACCAACATGAACGCACTAGGCCAGCCCAGGAGTTGGACAGACCATTTGCTGTGGCACCATGCTGCACACACTGTTGATCTGTTTGCCTATCAAGCTGGGAGTCCTATTGTTAAAGCCAATGCTGTTCAAGGGCCTATTCACCCAACGCTTGGCATTGCAATGGATATGTCTATTCAGCTGAAAGCTCAAAACGGTGCAATTTGCACTTTGAGCTTGAGTTTTAATAACGACGGCCCACTTGGAACATTTTTTAGATACATTGGGGATACGGGTACTTATATCGCAAGATATGATGACTTGTTCACCGGTAAAGAGGAGCCCGTAGATGTCTCTAAGGTTGATGTTTCAATGAACGGAATTGAACTCCAGGATAGGGAGTTTTTTGCGGCAATTCATGAAAAACGTGAACCCAATTCAAGTGTTCAACAAGTGTTTGCTTGCTATAAAGTGCTTCACGATTTAGAGCAGCAACTACTAGTCGCTTAATTCATTTAGGTTGACGGGTTAGGTTTTTGGGTTGTACCCATAAATCAGTGTTTAGTGTTTAATCTTATCTGTTCGCAACATATCTCTTCACTATCAGGCGGAGCAATTCTTTATGCAACAACGTCAACTGGGTCCTTTTAAAGTAGGTGCGATAGGCCTGGGGTGCATGAATTTGTGTCATGCTTACTCAGGGCCAGTCTCCAATGAGCAGGCAGAGCGGATACTACTTGGGGCGCTTGATTTAGGCGTAACTCATTTTGATACCGCTGCACTTTACGGGTTTGGTGCCAGCGAGAGATTGGTTGGTAATATTTTGTCCAAGCACAGGAGTCAGTTCACCCTTGCCAGTAAATGCGGCATGCAAGGTGTGGACAAGAACGGCGACGGTGTATTGGTGAGGGTGATTGATGGACGTCCTGAGACGATCAAAAAAACCTGCGAAGACGCGCTTGGCAGGCTTAAAACGGATGTGATTGATTTGTATTACTTGCACAGATGGGATAAATCTGTGCCCATCCAAGATAGTGTGGGTGCACTCAGTGATTTGGTAAGAGAGGGGAAGATACAAACGATTGGGCTCTCTGAGGTCTCCTCTAAAACACTAAAACTCGCTCACGCAGTTCATCCCATTGCAGCGGTACAAACTGAGTACTCCCTTTGGACGCGTAATCCAGAGATCGAGTTGCTTGCTACTTGTAAAGAGCTCGGGGTGAACTTTGTTGCCTTTAGTCCTGTTGCCAGAGGTTACCTTACCGGCACGCTCAGCGATGTCAGTAATTTGGGTGAGAAAGATATTCGCAAAACAATGCCCAGGTTCAATCCAGAGAATTACAACAAAAATCTCGAACTGCTAGGTGGATACAAGAAATTTGCAACAGATAGGAATTTAACACCTGCTCAGGTCGCATTAGGGTGGTTGTTGAGTAAAGAAGAATTCATACTTCCCATACCAGGCACACAAAATTTGGAGCATCTAAAAGAAAACTGCGCGGCCAGTGAAATTCATTTCACGAGTACAGAGATGACAGAGTTAGATAAGCTGATTAATCATCACAACGTTACGGGGCACAGATACAACGACCAAGCCAGACGTGAGGTGGATACAGAGGACTTTGTTTAATTCAGCAAATGTAACTCTGTCAACTTATCACGGTACATTAAACTCATTAAACCCATTAAGTCTTCGAGAGCTTAGACTTGAATTAATTTAATTGCTCTTAGGTGTGTAAAATATTCTTCAAATAAATAGGTTAGCAAATTTGGATGTATTAATATAAACAAATATGAAAAAATATCAACAAATATGAATAAAAGCGATATATTTGTAAGCTAAACACCCACTAAATCCTCTAAATCCCTTAAATCCATCAACTTACTGCAACACTAAAATATCAAAGGAATCATCGCCATGGAATTCGCTAACAAAGTCGCACTCATCACGGGCTCTACAAGTGGTATAGGATTGGCTATCGCGCATGAACTGGCAAAGGGGGGTGCGAACATTGTTCTCAACGGACTTGGGGACCCAAAAGAAATCGAGCACGTGCGTTCCTCCATTGAGCAAGATTTTAAAGTGAAGTGTACTTACTCTGGCGCCAATATGATGGTTCCAGGAGAGATCAGAGAAATGGTCATGCAAGCAATCGCTCAGCACGGTAGTGTGGACATACTGGTCAACAACGCCGGTATTCAACATGTCAGCCCTATAGATGAATTCCCAGAAGATAAATTCGATGCAATCATTGCAATTAATTTGGTTTCAAATTTTCACACCATCAAGGCTGCATTACCCGCCATGAAGAAAAAGGGATGGGGGCGAATTATCAACATAGCTTCAGCCCACGCGTTAATTGCCTCACCCTACAAATCAGCCTACGTTGCTGCTAAGCACGGAGTTGCTGGGCTTACAAAAACTGTTGCCCTTGAGGTTGCAGAGATGGGCATCACTGCGAATGCCATTGCACCTGGATATGTTTGGACACCGCTTGTTGAAAAACAGATTCCTGATACGATGAAGTCTAGGGGAATGACAGAGGAAGAGGTGAAAGAAAAAGTTTTACTCGCAGCGCAGCCCACCAAGAAATTTGTAACCATGCAAGAAGTCGCATCATTGACTGCTTATTTAGCTTCCAATGTTGCAGCGTCCATCACTGGAACAGTCATGTCAATTGACGGGGGTTGGAGTGCTCATTAATGATGAGCATTTGTGAAAAAGATAACCCTGGGATAGGCTAATAAATTAACCTAAATATCCTATCTATTGGATATTTAGGATATTGAATTTAAATTATTGAGCAATAGCTTTAGACATCAGTTTTGATACTTTGTCAAAATATTTGTATGCTTTAGATGATGGGACCAAGTATTTTGTCCTGCGGTTTTCGCCTTCGTACACAAACTCGACCCAACCTTGAAGTCGGAGTTCATCAAGTTTTCTGTGGATAGTCGCAGGCGATGCAATGCTATCTAACTCCATACACTCTGTAACGGTTAATGTTTGTTCCAGACCGTGTTGAACGGTAATCATCTCTAACAGTCTTTCAGCTGTTGAATCTAGTTTATCGCCCAATTCTTTGGCTTGTAATGTTTGCAAAAGAGTCAAAAAACGGACGTATATATCTTTGGAGTTCATGTTTTATTACAAATTGGTAATGCTAAATTATATCATTCTTGAAAAAGGCTTGTGTAAAGAAGAGTGAACTCTACTTGTCATTGGGGTTGAATTCTATAGCTAATTATTTCAAATCACAAAGAAATTTTAATTAAGTTTTCAAAATAAAAGGGGTATGAGTAAAAAAATTACCCAACATTCTTATGTGAATATTGGGTAATTGTTCAATAATTACAAAACCTTTAGCGTGCCCAAACTAACATTGGCTCTTTTAGATATAAATTTAAAGTCGGTACTTAGTTGAAATTGGTTTACAAAGTATCGATAAAGCTTCGTAGTTTGTCAGACCTGGATGGATGCTTTAATTTGCGCAGTGCTTTGGCCTCAATTTGCCTGATCCTCTCACGGGTCACATCAAATTGTTTACCAACCTCTTCTAGTGTGTGGTCAGTGCTCATCTCGATACCGAAACGCATGCGCAGAACTTTTGCTTCCCTTGGAGTCAGGCCGTCCAATATTTCCTTAACTACGTCTCTCAAACCCGCTTGCATTGCTGCCTCTAGGGGTGCCGTATTTGCCGAGTCCTCAATGAAGTCTCCTAGATGTGAATCGTCATCATCTCCAATCGGGGTCTCCATGGAGATTGGCTCTTTGGCAATCTTCATGATCTTGCGGATCTTGTCCTCAGGCATCTCCATTTTCTCTGCCAAAACAGAGGCATCTGGCTCAAAGCCAAACTCCTGCAGGTGTTGGCGAGATATCCTGTTCATTTTGTTGATGGTCTCAATCATATGAACTGGAATTCGAATCGTTCTAGCTTGATCAGCAATGGAGCGAGTGATCGCTTGCCTGATCCACCAAGTTGCATACGTGGAGAACTTATAGCCTCGGCGGTATTCAAATTTGTCAACCGCCTTCATCAGTCCAATATTGCCCTCTTGAATCAAGTCTAAGAATTGAAGTCCACGGTTGGTGTATTTCTTCGCAATCGAGATGACCAATCTGAGGTTGGCCTCGATCATTTCTTTCTTAGCGTTGCGTGATGCTGCCTCGCCCTCGTTCATGCGCTTGTTGATGCTCTTGAGTTCAATTAAAGGGACAACCACCCTGGTTTGAAGATCAATTAAGCGTTGCTGCAACTCTTGAATCGCTGGAATGTTACGAGTCATCGTTACAGACCAGGGCTTACCAGCAGTAGACTGCTTTTCAACCCATCTCAAGTTGAGTAAGTTCTCGGGGAACTCTTTGATGAAAACGTCTTGGGGCATGCCGCATTTATCAACAATAATTCTTCTGAGTTGGCGCTCTTTCTTACGCATATCGTCAACTTGTGAGCGAACCATATCACACAGCTTCTCAATAGTACGAGCCGTAAAGCGAATCGTCATCAACTCATCGCTTAATGCCTTTTGAGCTTTCAAGTAATTTGGCGTGCCCCAGCCTTCTTTTTCGTAAACTTTGTGGACTTTATCAAAGAGCACCGTGATGATGTCAAACCTTCTTATAGCCTCACGCTTGAGCTCCTCTAATTTCTTAGTTAAAGCTTTACTGCCGCCTTTGCCATCATCATCATCTGAGTCGTCAAACTCGTCAAAATCTTCCTCTGCAACGTAGTCATCTGCTTCATCAGCATTGCTGAAGCCGTCAACAACGCTGGAGATCACAACTTTGCCTTCAGCAATTTCGTCTTTGAGACGCAAAATCTCAGCAATAGTTGATGGAGACTCACTGATGGCCTTCATCATGGCCATTAGCCCGCCTTCAATGCGTTTAGCAATCTCAATCTCGCCTTCACGCGTTAAAAGTTCAACCGTTCCCATCTCTCGCATGTACATACGAACCGGGTCTGTTGTTCGACCAAATTCACTGTCCACAGTTGAGAGCGCAGCCTCTGCCTCTTCCTCAGCCTCCTCCTCGGTTGCCGTGGTAGGGCCAGTGTTCGTAAGAAGTAAGGTCTCTGCGTCTGGGGTTTGCTCATATACCGCAACTCCCATGTCGTTTAACATGGAAATCACAATTTCTAGAGTTTCAGCGTCTACCAACTTGTCCGGAAGGTGATCAGATATTTCACCGTGGGTTAAATAGCCACGAGTCTTTCCAAGTTTGATAAGTGTTTTAAGGCGTTGGCGACGTTTTGCCAAATCTTCCTCAGATAAAACAGCTTCATCTAAACCGAACTCTTTCATCAAGGCACGTTCTTTTGCCTTGCTGATTTTCATACGAAGTGGTTTTACTTTCTCAGTGCTTGTGCCGGCACTTGCCTCATCGGGCAGTTCGCCTTCAATATCCAATTCCTCGTCAAGCACCGGATCAAGCATGATTGGATCTTTTGACTCTTTCTTTTTCTTAACCGGGGTTGGTTTTGCACTCGCATTTTTTGCTGCGGGCGCTTTGGATGCGGCCACTTTGGCAGTGGCGGTTTTTACAGGCGCTGACTTGGCAGGTGCTGGAGTCGCCACTTTGGTCGGTTTTGTAGCGGGTTTTGCTAAGGTTTTTGCTGCAGCTTTGGCAACAGTTTTTGCCACAGTTTTGGCTACTGGTTTCTTTGATACAGCAGTTTTGTTGTTTTTAGTAGCCGCGGCTACAGGCTTTGATTTTGCTGTTTGGGACACTTTAGAAGGACTCGGTTTGGCAGCTTTGGGGGCTACCTTAGTTGCTTTAGGGGCTACTTTAGAGGTAGGAGATGCTTTTTTAGCAGTGGCAGAAATTGTTTTACCACTTGGTTTTTTAGACTTGGGGGTTGGCATAAATCCTCAACAGGTTGTGTGTTGGTGCTTACTAACTAGGGATAGTTTGTATTCAGATTACAAGGCAAGATGAGAGGGCGATCATTTGGTATGCAATCCTAGCGGAATTTGGGCAATTCGTAGTTATAAAGTCTACATTTAGCCGCGCCGGAGGTGTTGCTGTCGCTCTTGCTTAGGTGAATGGATTATACCGCAATACCAGATTTCAGTCTAGCTCTTCGGTTGTTTAAAAACCGCACTCGCTCGTAGGCTTGCGGGTCAGAATTGGCAACTGAGACGAGCTGCTTAAGTTCTTGATCAATCGCATCTTTTTCCATTTCTAACAAAATGCTGGCCAATTCCTCTGGAGTGCTCTCTAAATCGGGAGGGGTGTTTTTAAATAGTTGCATGAGCCATGAGTGTTGCGAATGCTCTTTAGATCCCTCAATGAGGGCGGCCCAGGGTTGAACTCCAAACTCTAAAAACTGAGAATCTAGCCACTTAAATAGTGGGCCATGAGGCTCGTTTAATTCGCAAAGCATGCTGTGTTGCGAGCTTGATAAGTTCTCCCAGTGTCTCATGTCTGCATAAAGAATTTGAATAGCTCGGTCAGCTCTGGAACTTGGTTTACGCCTGAGCGGCAACAAGGTTGATGAGCCACCGAAAGGGCTTGAATTCTGAGATTTTCCATAAGAGTTTGAGCTGCCCTGCGAATACCGTGAGCTACTCAAGCCAAATTTTTCACCCTTGCTATTTTTTTTGAAGTCTTTAGCTAGTTGTCCTGATTGATATTGTCCTTGTTGAGCATATTTGCTTGCTGGATCTGTATGAGTCCAAAGATTTAAGAGCTCTCTTTCTCCAATCCCAACAAGTGATGCTATTTCACTCATTAATTGGCTCTTGAGAACTCCTTGGGGCATGGGCTCCCAAAGGGGTTTTGCAAGAGATGCGAACTGAGCTCGGCCTTCTGCAGTTTCTAAATCACAGCCAACTCTTGCAGACTCGATTAAATACCTAGACAAGGGAGTGGCGTCAGATACAAACCTTGCAAATGCGTCTTGTCCGTATTCCCTTATATAAGAGTCAGGATCGTGTTCTTTTGGAAGAAACAAAAATTTCACACTCCTTGTGTCGCTAGCAAATGGAATCGCAACCTCGAGTGCCTTTCTCGCAGCCCTTTGACCAGCTGCATCGCCGTCAAAACTAAAGACCACAACATCCGTAAATCTAAATAATTTTTGTACATGCTCATTTGTGCATGCTGTACCAAGAGTTGCGACAGCATTTGGGAAACCCCACTGGGCCAGTGCTACAACGTCCATGTAACCCTCTGTTACCAAGCAGTAGCCCATAGTTCTTAGGGACTGTCTGGCCTCAAAAAGTCCGTAAAGTTCACGACCTTTTATGAAGACTGGGGTCTCGGGTGAGTTTAAATATTTTGGGCCAGGTTGATTGGGTGCGCCACTAACCGGTATGACTCTTCCGCCAAATCCGATGCATTCGCCCTTGATGCTGCGAATTGGGAACATGATTCTGTCTCGAAAGCGGTCATATCTTTTCTCATCTGCTCCCTCTTCTTGGGATGAGATAACCAGTCCGCTCTCAACCAGAAGGGGGCTACTGTAGTCTGGAAACACGCTTGCAAGGTTTCTCCACCCCTCCGGTGCAAACCCAAGTCCAAATAATTTGGCAATCTCGCCCGATAAACCGCGCTCTTTTAAATAGGCAACGGCTTTGGGAGAATTTTTAAGTTGCTTTTTGTAGTCTTGGCTTGCTTTCTCCAAAACTTCGGTCAAACTTTGTACATGTTCTTTATGTTCCCCCTTTCGAGCTTTGTCCTCAGGGGACAGGTTCTCCTCGGGTACAACCATATTGTATGTTTGGGCGAGGTCTTTGACAGCCTCTACGAAATTCATGCCCGCGTGTTCCATTAAAAAACCAATCGCATTTCCGTTTTTACCGCATCCGAAGCAGTGAAAAAATTGTTTGGTTGGACTGACCGTGAACGAGGGGGACTTCTCAGAATGAAAGGGACACAGTCCCGAGAAATTAGCACCGGCTTTTTTTAATTGCACATACCTTCCGACAATATCAACCACATCCGCCCGGTTGAGCAGTTCTTGGATGAATGATTGTGGAATTGACATTGATTTTTATAAAGTTAGTGAGTAAATTGATTTAATTTAATTGTAGAGTGCAAGTCAGCGACGGTGAAATTCAATTTTTAGCGGCCGATGACAGTACCCTCACGCCTATTATCCGCTCCCGCGATAAAGCCCTTATTTACTGCTTCAATGGCTTGTATTCCGCTTGTAAGCGGAGTCATCACATAAGTTTGTTGTCTTCCAAGTAGCGATTGGGTCCAGATATCATCAAAGGCATCTTTTTCTAAATACAAGTTTCCAGTTGGTTTGATGATCGCAAAGTGAGGAAGATTTATAGCCTCTTGCGGAGATAAATCCCATTTCAACATAGCCCAAAGTGTTTGTGTTGTAAAGTGAATGATCGCTGCACCTCCAGGACTTCCTAAACTTGCTTTGAAGTTGGGTTGAGAGCCTAGGGTTGTGGATTTGGTTTTGTTAGAGCTCGGTATTTCAAATACCAAGGTCGGGGTCATTGAGGATCTAGGTCGTTTTCCAGGTTGTACACGGTTTATGATTGGTTTGCCTTGTGAGTCGTGGCTTAAAAAACTGAAGTCTGTTAGCTCAGAGTTCATCAAGAACCCTCCCTTGAACCCATCATTAGCGTTAACCATTTTGTGAGCACCAAAGGCACTTTCAACAGTTGAGGTGAATGCAACAGAGTTACCGTATCTATCAACAATGCTCATATGAGTTGTGCCGTGCTCAGGTTGATCGGGCATTGGAGCATTGAGCAAGGCAATATTTGAGGCCTGCAACTCAGCAGGCACACCGTATTTTGGGGTGCTCATCTTTGAATCCTCAATTAGCTTTGCTCGAAGATTTAAGTACTCTGGGCTTATAAGAGAGTGCCACAATTTGTAATTTGCTTGACTATGCGTATCATCATTCAACTCTAAATCTCCAACATACTGATCCCTGTCTGCAAAGGCAAGTCTCGATGCCTCGGTGTAATAATGCAACCAATCTGGACCAAATGGAAGTTGATCACCCGGGGTATGAATCAACATTCCAAAAATTTGTGCCATCGCCAAGGTTCCAGAGGATGGGGGAGGCGCGCCACATATTTTGTAGGAATGAGATTCTTCAGATTTTTTGATTACTGCCTGTAAGTTTTGATTGGAAGTGAAGTCAAAACAAAGAGGCGAGCGAACGATTGACCTATAACCGGCCAAATCATTTAGGTTCATGTATTTAGAGTCAAAATCGCCATTGACTGTATCAACAATTGACTTTGCCCATTTACCCAAGTAAAGCCCGTTTGCTCCCTCATTTGCAATGCTCTTAAGAACGCGTGCGAGTTCAGGATTTTTTAATATGTGACCAATTGGCCAGGGATCCAGATTTGGTTGAAAAAAATAATCCCTAGCAACTTTGTCCTTGATTAAATCTTTATCTAAAACCAGCAATTCGTGTAATCTTGGACTGACTGGAAATCCAGACTCTGCCAGTTCGATTGCTGGTTCGATAACTGCATTCCAGGGCAATTTACCGTATTTTTCATGAGCCTTCCACAGCATGGCAACCACCCCAGGCACTCCTATGGATTTTGAGCTGAGTTGGGCCGTCTTGAAATCCATAGGTTTGACCTCTATCCCAGAGGCGTCTAAAAATAGATTTTCGGTAGCACTTGAAGGTGCTGTTTCTCGTCCATCAAATACGATAATTGAGTCCTCTAGTTTAGAGATAGTATCAGTCCTGTGCTGATGCGAACTCTGATTCTTTTTCTTGTCCTTCCAATTCAAGGCGCTCTTGCCAAGAACTAAAAAACCGCCACCCCCAATTCCGCTCGACTGAGGCTCCACTAAGGTCAGAACCATTTGTATACAGACTGCTGCGTCTACTGCGTTGCCCCCTCGACTCAGTATGGTCCAACCGCTTTGAGTTGCAATAGGATTGGCTGTAGCAATAACCTCGCGGGAGTATTTGCCGTGAGCTACGTTGTTTTTTTGAAGTGTTTGCGATGCAGATTCGGGTGCGTATTGATGCGAAATTTCGGTATTTATTTTATTCGCATCTTGTATTTCAGCAGCCGCAGCAGTCCCAGCAGTTGCAGCAATCGTGT
>CAIWAO010000124.1 GCA_903910745.1 uncultured Burkholderiales bacterium | reverse complement strand
TTTTAGCGTCTGTAAAAAATGAGTTTTAGGGATTTTGATCAAAAAAACTTAACTTGTGGATTAAGTTAGGGATTAAGTTATGGCTTAACTTATGGCTTAACTTATGGCTTAACTTATGGCTTAACTTATGGCTTAACTTATGGAATATCTTAAATGGCCCTAAAAAAGTAACTCATATGAACTATAAGATTACAATGACGAAAACAAACCCTCCAACTCATGAATGCCCCGCTTGATGTCTCTTATTTTGAGCGTTTAGCCAAACCGATCACCAGTTACAAAAAATACTGGGCTAGTCGTTTTGGAAAAGCTCCCTTTTTGCCCATGTCACGAGCAGAGATGGACGTGCTTGGCTGGGACTCCTGTGACATTATCGTTGTAACGGGGGATGCTTACGTAGACCATCCAAGTTTTGGTATGGCGATTATCGGTCGCCTGCTCGAAGACCAGGGCTTTAGGGTGGGTATCATTTCTCAACCAGACTGGCAAAGTGCGGATCCTTATAAAGTCTTGGGCAAACCGAATTTATTCTTCGGCGTGACCGCCGGCAACATGGACTCCATGATCAATCGATACACAGCGGATCGAAAGATTAGAAGTGACGACGCTTACACCGCAGGTGGCGTCGGGGGTAAGAGGCCCGACCGAAGTGCATTGGTATACAGCCAAAGATGCAGGGAGGCTTATCCTGAGGTGCCTATTGTTTTGGGCGGGATTGAGGGCTCGTTAAGGCGGATTGCTCACTACGATTATTGGCAAGACAAGGTTCGAAGATCAATAGTCGTAGATAGTAAATGTGATCTATTGCTCTACGGAAATGCTGAAAGAGCGATTGTTGAGCTTGCTCACCGACTCGCTGCTCGTGAACCCATTTCATCAATCACAGACATCCGAGGCACCGCATTTCTTTGTCGGTCCACACCTGAGGGGTGGTCTGAGATAGATTCAACCCGCGTTGATCAACCTGGACGTGTGGACGCTCATGTAAATCCATATCTCATGATCAGTGAGCAAGCGGCCGAGCAAGGTGAGAGTTGTTCAAGGCAGGAGTCTAGTCCCGCAACAACAAATCTTTCAGAAAATGCAGTTTCACCCATTGAGAAATCAAACTCAGTTGAAACTAAAAGCACTTTCCCTATCAAATTTGTCGAAAGTGCGCAAAGCGCTCTTAGAAAGAAAATCGCCAAACTGCCCAAAGACAGGACGGTGATTCGATTACCAAGTTACGAGAAAGTAAGAAGCGACCCTGTTTTGTATGCTCATGCAAATAGAGTCCTTCATTTAGAGACCAACCCTGGTAACGCTCGGGCACTTGTACAAGCACACGGAGAGGGGCATACTGCAAAAGATGTTTGGCTAAATGCACCTCCCATACCCCTTACTACACAGGAGATGGACGCTGTTTTTGATTTGCCCTATGCAAGAAGTCCTCATCCCAGTTATGCCGACTCAAAGGGATCGCATGAGGGCGAAACAAAGATACCCGCTTGGGAGATGATTCGTTTTTCTGTCAATATCATGAGGGGATGTTTTGGTGGATGCACGTTTTGCTCAATCACCGAGCACGAGGGAAGAATCATTCAAAGCCGAAGTGAAGATTCGATCATTAGAGAGATTGAGGACATTAGAGACAAGGTCAAAGGGTTCACTGGGGTTGTCAGCGATCTTGGTGGTCCAACCGCAAACATGTACCGAATCGGTTGCAAAAGCCCTGAAATAGAGAGCGCTTGTCGCAAACCTAGTTGTGTCTACCCAGGTATTTGTTCAAACTTAAATACAGACCACGGACCTCTAATCAAGTTATACAGACGAGCGAGAGCTCTTAAGGGGGTTAAAAAAATACTGATTGGCTCAGGGCTGCGGTATGACCTAGCCGTAGAAAGCCCCGAATACGTAAAAGAATTGGTGACTCACCACGTCGGTGGTTATTTGAAAATTGCACCTGAGCACACAGAAGGTGGCCCCCTATCCATGATGATGAAACCTGGAATAGGATCTTATGACCGCTTCAAGCAAATGTTTGAAAAATACAGTCTGGAGGCTGGAAAAAAACAGTTTTTAGTACCCTACTTTATTGCCGCTCATCCAGGTACCAAGGATGAAGATATGATGAATCTTGCACTTTGGCTAAAGAAGAATAACTTTAGGGCAGATCAGGTTCAGACTTTTTATCCCAGTCCCATGGCGACAGCAACTGCTATGTATCACTCAGGTCGTAATCCGTTGAGGAAAATCAGTAGCAACAGTGAACCTGTGGATATTGTGAGGGGGGAGAAAAGGAGGCGGTTACACAAAGCTTTTCTTAGGTGGCATGATGCCAAAAACTGGCCCCTACTGAGAGAAGCACTTAAGGCCATGGGGCGTAGTGATTTGATTGGCAATGGACGTCAGCACCTAATCCCGACCTACCAACCCCTAAACACAGAGGGTTACGAGAGCTCAAGAAGGTCTAATAGCACGCCTCATTCAGTCAAAAAAGCACCCGTTAAGAAAGGGCAACTCTTGACCCAGCATACTGGACTTCCCCCAAGGGGCACAGAAAATAGATCAAGCACAGGTCCAAAGCCAACGCCCACCCCCCGATCCATCAACAAAAGAGTTGGTAAATCAGGCTAGTTTGTTTTTTGGGGGGGAAGTCTATTACTCCGCAAAATCAAGTGGCAAGCCTACATAGTTTTCGGCCAATGATTTGGATAAAGCTTTGCTGTGAACTAAGTAATCGAGTTCTGCTTCTTGAACTTTCTGACCGAATCCTTCTGTATCTGGGAAACGGTGCATCAATGAGGTCAGCCACCAAGAGAATCTCTCGGCTCGCCAAATTCTTTTCAAGCATCTTGATGAGTAATGGTCAATACCTGCAGAGCTTTTTTCTTTGTAATATTCAATAAAAGCCGTGCTTAAATATTTGACATCGGTTGCGGCCAGGTTAAGTCCCTTTGCACCGGTTGGGGGAACGATATGTGCAGCGTCTCCAGCCAGGAATAGACGCCCAAACCGCATAGGCTCAGCAACAAAACTGCGAAGGGGGGCAATGCTTTTCTCAATAGATGGGCCAGTAATTATTTTTGAAGCAAGTTCTGGATCCAATCTTTTTTTCAACTCAGCCC
This sequence comes from uncultured Burkholderiales bacterium, assembly GCA_903910745.1. Taxonomy (GTDB): domain Bacteria; phylum Pseudomonadota; class Gammaproteobacteria; order Burkholderiales; family Burkholderiaceae_C; genus Limnohabitans. Next base: position 7,411 of record CAIWAO010000124.1, on the reverse strand, counting down.
AGAAAAGCTCATCAGACCAGTTTTCTACTTTATCCTCCATTGCACACTGAATGTAGTAACGACTTCTTGTCATACTGCGCATAGAGCAAAGTGCAAACCCACGATCACTATTTGCATAGATAATTGCGTGAGGGGAAACTGGGGGAACGTCAGCCAGTATGCCAAGCCAACCGAAAGGATAAACTTTTTCGTATTCTTTAATGGAACCCTTTGGAACACTGGCTCGGCAAACACCGTGAAAGCCATCGCAACCTGCTATGAAATCCGCATATAGGGTATGGGTCTCATCTCCTATTTTGTAAGTAATGTAAGGGTTTTGACTCTCAAAGTCATGCAGTTCAACTTCACCGGCCTCATAAATGGTCTCTAATTTATTTAAAGCCCTGTGCTGCATTAAATCTTTGGTGACCTCTGTTTGTCCGTAAGCTGTCACCACTTTGCCCTCCGTAAGTGAGGTGACATCAATGGGATGTCTCTCATTTTTAAAAACAAGTTCAATGCTGTGATGAATTGTGCCGTGGTTTTCAACCCCAGACCCAACGCCTGCCTCATGAAGTAAATCGACTGTCACTTGCTCCAAAATACCAGCGCGAATTCTTGAGAGAACATAATCAGCGCTTTGACGCTCTAAAATAATGTTGTCGACTCCAGCCTTGTGCAACAAGGCTCCAAGCAAGAGTCCAGAGGGGCCTGCACCTATGATAGCAACCTGAGTTCGTTTTGTTTTTGTCATAATATTACGAAATTTAGTTCAAACATGATGATATTCTAGACTCTTGTGTACCCAATCTCATCTACATTAATGAACAATGAGAGCAAGAACTGGGAAATTAAATAGTCTGAATGATCTTTGCTAAAAAGCTTTTGGTTCTTTGCTCTTGTGGCGCAGTAAAAAACACTTGAGGCGTATTTTCTTCCACTATCTCCCCTTGATCCATGAATATGACCCGGTCTGCAACTGCTTTTGCAAAGCCCATTTCATGTGTCACGCAAAGCATGGTCATGCCCTGCGCGGCGAGCTCGGACATAACCCCTAGGACTTCGCCCACCATTTCAGGATCAAGAGCTGAGGTGGGTTCATCAAACAACATGATTTTAGGATGCAGGCACAATGCCCTAGCTATGGCCACACGTTGTTGTTGCCCCCCCGAGAGCTGTTGAGGATACTTGTGAGCGTGCTCTTGTATACGAACCCGCTTTAATTGCTCCATTGCGCTTTCGATTGCCTCATGCCTTGGCACTTTTTCTACCCAGATGGGCGCCAGAGTAAGATTTTCTAGAACACTAAGATGCGGAAACAAATTGAACTGTTGGAAAACCATTCCTACCGAGCGACGGATGTATTGAATTGTGTGAGAGTCATCTGTAATCTCTCGGCCTAAAACTTTTAAACTCCCAGAATCAAAAGGTTCTAGTGCGTTGATGCAGCGAATTAATGTGGATTTTCCAGAACCAGATGGACCGCAAATCACAACCTTCTCCCCGCTTTTGATATCTAAATTTAAATCTCTGAGTGCATGATATGTTTCATACCATTTGTTTAGATTTTCGAATTTGATAACTGTTTTAGATTCTTCCATGAGGAAATTTTAGTTAAGGTTCAAAAAAAAATTTAGGAATGATTCAGTCTTCTCTCTAACCAAAGACTGTACCTAGACATTGAAAAACAAAAAACAAAGTAAATTAACGTTATAAAAAGATAGCCCTCTAATTTGAATGGACGCCAAAGCGCGTCCCCGTTCAGTGCAAGTGAGAGTGAGCCGGTTAACTCATAAAGACTTACGATGGTGATGAGGGAGGTGTCTTTAAAGATTGCGATGAAGCTGTTCATCATTCCAGGAATCACAATCTTGAGTGCTTGAGGGAGAACAACCAAATACTGGGTTTGCCAATACCCAAGCCCCAAAGAGTCAGCCGCCTCTAACTGCCCTTTAGGAATGGCCTGTAAACCCGCCCTCACGATCTCTGCCAGATATGCGGCTGCAAATAGTGCAATACCGAGGACAACTCGGATCAAAACATCTGGCGAATATCCGTTAGGCAGTAGCAAAGGAAACATGTAGCTTGCCATGAAAAGAACACTTATCAAGGGGACTCCTCTTAAAAGCTCTATGTAGGTTTTGCTGAGTGAACTAAAAAGAGGCAAATGACTTTGGCGTCCTAGTGCCAAAAAAACCGAAAGTGGACTTGCAATCACAATGCAAACAAACGAGAGTATCAAAGTCAAAGGCAATCCTCCCCAAAGATCTGTTGATACGACAGTAAAGGGTTGCCCAAAAAGGGGGGTAAGGACGCTATTTCTTAAAAATTCTAGTGGACCTAAATATCCACTCATTAAAATGAAAATCACTCCCAAAATACAAAACCATTCAACGCACAGTTGAGTAAAAGTCACCCTATTTAAACTGCTTCTTATGATGAGTACCAGCAACAAGGCTGTGCTGAGTTGTGGGCGCCACTGTTGGGTATAAGGAAATCTCCCCCATAAAATCAGGGGATACTTCTCAACTATAACTCCCCAACAAGCTCCAATACCTCTTGCCTCTTGGCACGCTACAGGGTCTGCAGAAAAAACGGCACTGACAAATCCCCACTTCAAAAAAGGAGGAACTAGCCATAAACAAATAGCTAAGGCCACCAGTGTTGATATTATTTTGAGTGGGGTTCCAAAAAGAGAGGAGAACAAGGTCGCCCATATTTTGGGTGTGGTTGCCGCAAAACTTCGATGACTGGCTTTCTTGTGCAAGGCCAGAGCACCTTGGATGCCACTTGTATTGTGATCCATTGCGCTATGAATTTCCCCAGTTCGATCTTGAGGTTCTGGTCTTTCATTAACCTGAGTGTTTGCTTTATCCACGCAACATCACCCGCTTATTGTAGGTATTCATCAGCCATGATGTAAGGAGTGACAATACCAAATATATAGCCATAATAATGAAAACACACTCCAGTGCATGTCCTGTTTGATTTAAGGCCGTATTTGAAATATTGACAAGATCAGGGTAGCCAATTGCAACGGCTAGTGAAGAATTCTTAATTAAATTCAAATACTGATTGGTCAGGGGAGGGATGATGACCCTCAACGCTTGAGGCATTACGATGAGCCTAGTGATCTGTAGCCTGGTCAATCCTAGGCTCAGGCCAGCCTCTATTTGCCCCTTGTCGATTGACACAAGCCCGGCTCGAACCAATTCACCAATAAATGCACTTGTATAAATACTTAGACCCACATACAAGGCCATAAACTCCGGTGAAAGCGTTGCTCCCCCCGTTATATTAGTATCAATCAAGTCAGGGGATTCAAGAGCGTAGCCTGCAACCAGGTCTTTAAACCAAGGAAATGCAAAACCATCTTTACTCAGGAAAAAATTAAAATTTAAAAAACTGATCTCGATTGGAGATTGTGAGTCAGGGAGCCACTCAACCATCAGCACATACCAAATAAGGAGTTGAATGAGTAGCGGAATGTTTCTGAAAAACTCAGTATAAAAATAGCAAATTAACTTAATGAGAGGGTTCTCTTGAACCCTTCCTAAGCCTAAAAGTATTCCAAAAACAGTGCAGGTAATGATGGATAAGATTGAGACTCGAATGGTATTGATTAAACCCACCAAAAAAGCTTTAGCATACGACTCATCAGAGTTAAATTCAATCCAAGACTCACTAATATCGAACCCAGCAGGATCAAATAGAAATCCAAATCCACCTTGAATTCCTCTTTGATGCATATTTTGCATTGTGTTTGAAAATAAATAAGCAAGCCCTAGAGTCAGACTGATCAAGAGAAGAACTTGATAGAGTTTTGCTCTAACGGATTGTTTACGCAGTAAGGTTTTAAAAAGCATCGTCTTTATTGTGACTTACCTTATGGGCATTGCATACATCAGTCCACCCTTGGTCCACTGCGCATTCAGACCTCTTTTGAGGCCTAGGGACGTTTTTTCGCCAACATTTCTGTCAAATATTTCTCCGTAATTACCGGTGCCTTGAACGGCTCTTGCGAGCCAATCGCGGTCAAGTCCAAGTAATTTACCCATATCCTCAGATTTGCCAATCATTCGAAGCACCTTTGGATCTTGACTGTCTGTTTTGAGTTGCTCTAAATTAGCAGATGTAATTTCGTACTCCTCAGCCTCTATGAGACCGTATATCACCCATTTGACAATGGCCAACCATTCGTCATCCCCTCTCTTTACCATCGGCCCCATTGGCTCTTTGGATATGAGGTCGCTTAAAATGATGTGATCTTTTGGGTTTTTCGCCTCCCTTGCTCTAATTGATGCAAGACCTGAGGCGTCCGTTGTGTAGGCTTTACAGCGTCCGGCAAAGTAAGCAGAATTCGCGGCCTCAAGTTTTTCAAAAACGATAGGCTTGATATCTAACTTGTTTGCTTTAGATAAATCAGTTAAGTTCTTCTCAGTCGTTGTACCGGACTGCACGCAAACAGTAGCGTTTTTAAGTTGTTTGACAGATTTTATGTTTGACTGAGTGGGTACCATAAAACCTTGCCCGTCAAAGAACGTCACCACGGTCTGGCTCAGCCCTAATGAGGCGTCTCTGGTTAAAGTAAATGTGGAATTTCTAGACAGAATATCCACCTCTCCTGACTGAAGGGCTGTGAATCTTTGGGGCGCAGAGAGGGGCACATATTTGACTTTCTCAGCGCTACCTAAAACTGCAGCAGCAACTGCCCGGCACATGTCCACATCAAGTCCGCTCCATTTGCCTTGAGCGTCAGCCTGGGCGAAGCCAGCTAACCCAGTATTAACTCCGCAAGTAACTACATCTTTTTGTTTCACTGAATCTAATGTTTTACCTGCAAAAGCGACAGAATTTTGTAGTACAAGTGCGCTAAATAACAATGTAAAAGTTGATGCCCTCATGTTGCCTGCGAGGTACTTTAAGTAATAGCTTTTAAAAAAGATTGATTTCATCTTGGACTTTCTAAAAAATTGCATTAAATTCATCAGCCATAAAGTTGCATTTTCCTTTAAAAAGACTCATGTTGGATAATTCCACGTGATTCATAGACCTTTTTACTTTGAGCAATTGATTTTGAAAAATATTCAAATAGGTTAAATATTGTCTTTTTTTGAGTTATTCAGCCAAGAAAGACCCTTAGTACAGGTTACAATACCTGCTAGTCGGGGCGTAGCGCAGCCTGGTAGCGCATCTGGTTTGGGACCAGAGGGTCGTGAGTTCGAATCCCACCGCCCCGACCACCTAAATCCATCAAATATCAGCTACTTCTAGTTTGGATTTAGTAAATTAATATTATTTTCTAAAAACTCAATCCCCGTTTCAAACAAAATTCACGGATTTACTCGCGTTCGAGCCTTCGAATGTTTGTCAGCTTCTTTGCCAGGCCGAATCAATACGTATTCACAATAGTAGTCGCACAATCAGTAGGGGTATAGAATCAACTTTTAATTTGTTTGAATTCAATTGATCATTGTTTGAATAAACAAATTAATAGAACTTCTTTCAATAAAGCAGATATGGAGCGAGCGATTATGACGATTTCTATTTTTGATAAAGATTTAGATAAAAACAAGGCTAATTTTGTAGCCCTTTCTCCTGTTAGCTTCGTTGAGCGTAGCGCTGAGGTTTACGGCGATCTTCCTGCAACTGTACATGGGGCCAGGACATACACATGGAGAGAGGTTCGGGATCGCTCGGCTAGGCTATCAAGTGCACTCACCTCAATTGGCGTTAAAAAAGGGGATGCAGTGAGCGTGATGCTATCAAATACGCCTGAAATGGTTGAGGCTCATTACGCTGTGCCAGGGATCAACGCAGTTTTAAATACTCTAAATACAAGGTTAGATGCACATTTGCTTGCATGGCAAATAAATCACTGCGAAGCTAAAGTTTTAATTACCGACCGAGAGTTCTCTGCAGTTATTGAAACTACTTTAGAGATGTTAAAAGAGCAGTACGCTCGAGAATTGATAGTTATTGATGTCGATGACTCAGAATTTTCAGGCCCTGGAGAAAGACTCGGGCAGTTTGAATATGAATCATGGATTTCTTCGTTTGAGCCAGTTCCCCTTCTAAAAGGGCCAGATGACGAATGGGATGCAATTGCAGTTAGCTATACATCAGGGACAACTGGGGATCCTAAAGGTGTTGTGACACATCATAGGGGAGCCTACCTTAACGCAACTTGTCAGGCGCTGACTTGGCACATGCCTGAGTTTCCAGTTTATCTTTGGACTTTGCCAATGTTTCACTGCAATGGATGGTGCTTTCCTTGGACTATCGCATTGCTTGGAGGGACACACATATGTTTAAGGCGAGTAGACGCCCCCTCAATTTTGGGCGCTATAGCAAAGTACAAGGTTGACCACTATTGTGCCGCCCCCATAGTTCATAATTTATTGATTGCCGCTGATCCCGAATTAAGAAAAGGAATTAGTCATAAAGTCAAAGCAATGGTCGCAGGCGCTGCACCACCGGCTGCAATGATTGAGGGGATGAGCAAAATTGGCTTTGAACTTTTGCACGTATACGGACTAACTGAGGTTTATGGTCCTGCCGCAGTGGCTGTAAAGCGTCTTTCCTGGTCCTCTGAGACTTTATCCGAACAAACCAGGTTAAATGGCCGTCAAGGGGTAAGGTATGTTTTGGAGGAGGGCATGACACTCATGAATCCCGAAACAATGCAAGAGCTCCCAGCAGACAGTGAAACTATGGGAGAGATCATGTTCCGGGGTAACATTGTTATGAAGGGGTACTTAAAAAATCCAGCTTCTACACAAAAGGCATTTGAAGGTGGTTGGTTTCATACAGGCGACTTGGCTGTGATGGAGTCCGATCGATATTTGAAAATTAAAGACAGGAGTAAAGATATTATTATCTCGGGTGGAGAAAATATCAGCTCACTTGAGGTGGAGGATGCCCTTTACAGACATCCAGATGTAATGACGTGTGCAGTTGTTGCCAAACCAGATGACAAATGGGGAGAGTCTCCTGTTGCTTACGTTGAGTTAAGATCAAATGCAACCACGACCTCTGAGGAGTTGATCGCCCATTGCAAATCATTACTCGCTGGATATAAGGTTCCGAGAGATATCCGTTTTGAACCCATACCCAAGACTTCTACAGGGAAAATCCAGAAATTTGAGTTACGTAAGAGAGCAATTATTTAGAAGGTTAAGCCTTCATGCTTTCCAATGCTCTACTTAAGTTCCAAGCCCAACCAGAATACCTAGCAAAAGTCGATTAGAATATTGACTCTAAATTAGTATTGTTGGCATTTACAATCTACATTTAATTACCGATCTGTCCGTAGCTCAGTTGGATAGAGCAACAGCCTTCTAAGCTGTGGGTCGGGGGTTCGATCCCCTCCGGGCAGGCCAACATCACAATAACTGTGCTGATTGATTTTGTTTTTTTAACAGTGAAACAG
>CAIWAO010000123.1 GCA_903910745.1 uncultured Burkholderiales bacterium | reverse complement strand
GTAAAAACTAACATAAGACAATAAGATCAGAATACCAACACACAAAGCTGGACCAAGTCTTCGTTTACCACCCCAGACCATCACTATTACTGCACTTAAGCATACCAAAAACCTAATATAAATTGGAACTGTTGATAGTAATCCTTGGGGTAAGATGACTAACCTGGTCGTCATGGCTGCGACCATGGCATAAGTCACACAAGTTAACCAAACAAAGAACTCACTGTTTTGGTCTACTCGTCCTGATAAAAAGACCCCCACTGATCTACAAAAATAAGTTCCAACGCAAGAGAAAAGTAGAGCAACCCATAGTTGCCAAGTTTCAAGCTGTATATTACCAGTCATGATAGTTTCCTAATAAATTTTCTATCAAACCAGTAAGCTAAACTTCCACCCACTAGGCCAGTCATTAGCAAACTCGTGTCTGCATCTAAGCTGTAAAAAATAGGCCCCAAGATACATCCAAGAAAAACTGCCAATTTGCTCCAACTTGATTTTATTTCTGTGAAGGTTAGAACAAAGAAAAGGGGGTTGATAAAAATCAGTCCTATTGTTATGGTTTTAGATACAACGCCGGCCAATAAATATCCCAGTGCCGTTCCTGGCAGAGCCAACATCCAGCAAAAAAGACCTAGTCCAATAAAATAGCTTCGACGATACTGCTGGTGCATCATTGGGAATTCACGCATCGACACTGCCCATGCAGTCATCGCTAGCAGATGAACTGCGCCAAAGGAACTTTTGTCTTTCACAGATTGGCCAAACTGGGGAAATAAGGTCAGTGTCATGGTGACAAATCTAGTTGAGGTCAAAGTAACAGCCAATGCAATAGCGAGCACTGAGCTGTGAGAGACAATCATATCTAACAAAATAATTTGACCTGGGAGCGCAAACATAAACGTACTACAAAACCCTGTGTACCAAAGGTCCAGGCCATTGGTTCTCCCCATTGCCCCAAAGCCCACCATTCCAGCAAATAACACGATAGCTGGAGCTCCGATACCCTCTTTTACACCTCCCCAAAATGCATCTTTTTGCGAGGTATAAAGATCGTGGGGGTTATCTGTAATTGTCATGAAAAAAATAATCTCTAAGGTGCTGTGATTTTTGAAGATTTGTAGCGCAAGTTTTAACTATTCAGGCTTTATACCAGCCGATTTAACCAATTTAACGAGTCGATCAACTTCGCTTTTCATAACTGCTCCAAACTCATCAGTCGATTGACTAGAGACTAGCTCAATTCCTTTTTCGGAAAATTTTGAAACAATTTCTGGTTGTTTGAGAATTTTTTGAATCTCCTTGTTGAGTTTATTTGTAATCTCTTTAGGCGTACCTGCAGGCGCAAGTATGAAGTTTAGCGTTACGTCCTCATATCCCGGGTAACCAGATTCTGATATGGTAGGAATATCTGGGTAGAGGGGAGACCTTTTCAAGCTCGTTATGGCTAGAGCATTTAATTTTCCACTTTTGTATTGCAATCCAGCGGTGCTTATTTGATCAAAAATCATGTTGGCTTGTCCACCAATGACGTCTACCATCGCTTGGGCGTTGCCTTTATAAAAAACATTCAAAAATTTGATTCCTGCTTTGCTCGCAAACACCTCACTGGCAATATGTCCTGTTGATCCGTTACCGGAACTGGCGTTGGAGACTTCACCGGGATGGGATTTTGCAAGGTTTACAACATCCATCACATTTTTTACGGCCATAGATGGATGTGCCATCATCAGCATGGGAACTTTGCATGTTAAGGAGACTGGGGCGAAATCTTTAATCGGATCGTATCCAGGATTGTTCAAAATAGCGGCGGCCGAGAAAAAGGTACTTGAGCTTGCAAGTAATGTATATCCGTCTGGTAGGGCGTGAGCTACGGCGATGGTGCCAACCAAAGAGGCTGCACTTGGACGATTTTCAACGATCACGGACTGTCCCCAAGATTTAGTTAACTCATTTGCCACAGCTCGAGCTACGATATCGACATTGCCTCCAGCAGCAACGGGAACAACGATTCTTATTGGTTTATTTGGATAGGTATCAACAAGACTGTTTTGTGCATAAACATTTGACAAACATAACCAAATGATTGAAATCAATGGTGGGGAGCTAAAACTCAAAAATTTTGAAGTAATAATTTTAGTAAGTGACATTTTAGTAGAGCCATTTTTAAGACTGGTTTTGTCGTATAAATACGCGTTGTGACTATTCATTCTGGATCTTTTTAAAATTATTTTTGCTTTAATTCCGAGATGAATTTCAAAATATTATCAAAGGCTATTCCAAAATAAGATTCATAATTGTCTCGTTCAACAAATCCCAAGTGCGGCGAGCACAAACAGTTTGGCAGTTTGATAAGTGGATCATTTGCATTTAAAACTGGTTCATCTTCGTAAACGTCAACAGCAGCAAATCCGGGTCTCCCGTTGCTGAGGCCTTTTAGCAATGCCCCGCTCTCAACAAGCTCGGCTCGACTTGCATTGACAAACAAAGCATCAGACTTCATCAAAGATAAATCCTCTAGTTTGATGTCATGTCTAGTCTGTGGAGTTAGTCTGAGTTGAACAGACAAAATATCGCATTCTTTAAAAAATGCTTCTCTTGACTCAGCAACTCTGTACCCTTCCAAGGCAGCACGGTCAAGAGTTGATTTTCGACCCCAAACCAAAATTTTTGCTCCAAAGGCGTGTCCTAACCTACAAATTTGTTGACCGATTTTTCCGTATCCATAAACACCTAAAACACGACCGCTTAGTTTTCTTCCCAAAGTGCCCTGCCACTTTCCCTCCCTGAGCCTATTAACCTCGTGCGGCAAGTTCCTAAGAGCAGCAAGGATGAGCAACATGTTAAGTTCAGCCGTTGCTTCACCAGTGCCTTCGCCGTCAAAGACGGTAACCCCAAAATCCCCACATGCCTGTAGATCAATGTGTGAACCTACTTTACCAGTTTGAGATATTAATTTTAGGTTTGGTAAAAGCTTTAATAGCTCTTTAGTAATATTCGTTCTTTGTCGAGTGAGTACGAGTGCTTCGAAATCTCTCAATCTAAGGGCTAATTGCGGAATATTTTTGAGTGTGTCATTGAACACGCTGACCTCGTGGCCTTGCAATTTACTAAAGCATTTGAGTGTTTTTACACAGTCTTGGTAGTCATCGAGAATTGCAATTTTCATTTTTTTGGTTAATTTAAGGATCAGTTTATTTTGGGGCTTCACTTATTTAGTGAGCATACTTTGAGTCGTAAAATGGAGAATTATTTTTTGAATAAATTTGAACATGGCCACTAAGAGTGAATATGCAGGGGATTCAGACAACACTTCAGCTGATAAGACTCTGCCTTATAGCGGAATCCGAGTCATAGAATTTACCCACATGGTGATGGGGCCTACATGTGGAATGATTTTGGCAGATATGGGAGCAGAAGTCATTAAGGTCGAGCCCTTAGAGGGAGATAAAACGCGAGAGTTGATGGGATCTGGGGCAGGTTTTTTTCCAATGTTCAATAGAAATAAAAAAAGTATTTGCATTGATCTTAAATCACCTAAGGGCAAGGAAATCGTTCTTAAGTTAATCGCAAATGCTGATATCGTTAGTGAAAACTTTAAATCTGGGGCTTTAAAGGCTATTGGACTCGATTACGAAACACTATCCAAATTAAATCCCCGACTCATTTACGTCTCGCACAAGGGATTTCTCCCCGGCCCATACGATCACCGCACGGCTTTGGATGAAGTTGTTCAAATGATGGGAGGTCTGGCCTATATGACAGGTCCAACGGGCATGCCGCTCAGGGCAGGTACCTCAGTTAACGATATCATGGGCGGGGTTTTTGGGGCAATGGGTGCGATGGCCGCTTTGCGCCAGTTAGAAACTACTGGTAAAGGCCAAGAGGTCCAGTCTTCTTTATTTGAAAACAATGTGTTTTTAATGGGTCAACACATGATGCAGTTTGCTGTAACTGGGAACCCTCCTAAACCCATGCCAGAGCGAATAGCAGCATGGGGCATTTATGATATTTTCCATCTTAAAGGTGATGAGCAAATCTTCCTTGCAGTAGTTACGGATACTCAGTGGAGAGTATTTTGTGAACAATTTGGTTTTGATGATTTAAAAAATTCAAAACATCTAGAAACCAATAATGATAGAGTAAAAAATAGACCAACCCTAATTGTTGATTTGAAAGATAGGCTTGCAAAGTACTCAGCAAAAGAAATTACCCATATTTTTGAGACCAATGGATTACCTTTTGCTCCAATAACTCGCCCGCAGGAACTCTTTAATGATCCACACCTTTTAAGCACGGGCGGACTATCTCCAATAAAACTAACAGATGGACCTAATGCTGGAGAAACTACTACAGTCCCTTTGCTACCTATTTCCATGAACTCTAAACGTTTACCCATCAGATTGAATCCGCCAGCAAAGGGGCAGCATACTCATGCGTTACTTACTGAGATCGGATACAGCGCTTTAGAAATTGATGCAATGATCAATAGCCAAACGATTCGTTGTGAAGCAGCATAAGAGCGATATACAGGAGGTCTGAGAGATGTTTTATAGAAACAAGCTATATAGATTTAGAAATTTTCTATCGATTTCTCTATTTGCCTTATCAACAAGTTTTACTTTTGCATACCCAAACGGGGCATTAAAACTTATAGTTCCATTTCCTCCCGCAGGTCCAACCGATGTGATAGCACGGTTGGTGGCCGGTAAACTTACTGAAGTACTTGGGCAACCTGTAGTTATTGAGAACAAAGCAGGTGCTCACGGTGCGATTGGGCTTCAGTCTGCTTTGACACTTCCAAATGACGGTCAAACATTAGTCATGGTGAGTGTGGGAACTCACGGAATTAATCCAGGTCTATACAAAAAACTCCCCTATGATGCAAACAAAGACTTTTTACCTGTATCTCTTTTAGTGACAGTCCCCATTGTTGTCGTTGCAAGAGTTGATGCGCCTTTTAATGATCTTGGCGGTTTGATTGGATACGCAAAGACCAACCCAGGTAAGCTTAGTTTTTCATCTGCAGGGAACGGCGGTTCATCTCACCTTGTGCCTGAGATGTTTAAACAACAAGCGAAGATTGATCTTGTCCATGTACCCTATAAGGGAACTGCGCCCGCTTTAACAGACCTTTTGTCAGGTCAAGTCAATTTAATGTTTGATTCATTGATAACTTCAACGCAGCAAATTAACTCCGGGAAATTAAAAATAATTGCTACTACATCTGCAAAGAGGTTGGATGCTTATCCTAATATTGCAACAGTTGCAGAGTCTGGTTTCACTGGTTTCGAGGCATCCTCTTGGTATGGACTTGTAGTTAAAAGTGGCACTCCCGCACAAAACGTTACCATTCTCTCAAATGCATTAATGAAGATTATGAAGTCTCCTGATGTAGTGGAGAAATTGGAGAAGATCAATTCTTATTCAGTTGGATCTACACCGGAGGAGTTTGCACATTTTATGCACCAAGAGCAAATTAAATGGTCAAAAGTGATTAGGGAAGGAAATATCCAACCTGATTGATACTTAGGAAACTTTTTATTTGGATTTGAAATCAGGCGTAACAGCACTGATGACAGAACCCACAGCGCTAACTCCTGTGCTTACAACGCTAACACCCGCCGATACAACGGTTACAGCGCCAGAGACGACTAAATCTCCAACTTCAAGAACTGCACATCCACCTAATTGGGTTAAGAAAACAATGCTAGTTATGTAAAACTTTACTTTTTTCATAGAAAACACCTGGGATCTGGTTATTGAGCAGATCATACCAAAAAAAAAGAGGACTTAAAAAGTCCTCTTTTAGTATAGAAATGATTATTATCTTGCGACGTAAACGATATCTACACGGCGGTTAGTTGCCCAGGCTTCTTCTGTATGAGCGGGATCCTTCGGTTTCTCTTTACCAAAGCTAACAGCCTCAATCGCGTTTGAGTTAACGCCAAGTAGTTCTAAAGATTTTTTAACAGCTTCGGATCTTTTTTGACCCAAGGCAAGATTGTATTCGCGTCCACCGCGTTCATCTGCATTACCTTCTAAACGAACTTTGGCAGTGCCGTGTGAAGTTAGATATTTGGAGTGAGCAGTGATCAAGGCTTGATCTGATGATTTGACTTGAAAGTTATCGAACTCAAAATAAATGCTTTTATTAGCTAGTGGTGAATTGGGATCATCAAGCGGTGAAACCTCAACCTTTTTGACTGTGGATTGAGCGATGGGTGCTACGGGAGCAGATACCGGTTCAGCAGATTTGGGTGCAACTGGTGCTGGATCATTAATCTTTGTTGAGCTGCAAGCTACAACTAAAATCGACAAAAGCAAAAGGCTGATTTTTTTAGAAGATTTCACTACAAGACTCCCAATATTTTTAAAAACTAAAGACAAGGTATTTATCTAAATTATCTCAATATTCTATTACGATTCAATTCAATTTACATTAAAAATTTTTAATTCTGTATGGCAAGATAGCTGAGGGCGTGTCACAGAGATTAAACCGAGATTTTCCATTAGGCCGGATGCGGTCGATAAGACCACTCAACCGGTTCGTTTGCGTTAGCCCATAAACCCTCAAACCACGGCCTTCGCTTTCGGGCTACTGCCAAGTTCAAAGTGGG
>CAIWAO010000122.1 GCA_903910745.1 uncultured Burkholderiales bacterium | reverse complement strand
TTACCCTTGGTTGTCGTGCAAAGGAGGATATTCTATGCACAATAGAGCTTGATAGAAGGGATTGCTTTTAGTAAAAATAAATTAATTCAATTGATTTTTAATATTTCAGAATATCACACCATTTCAAAAATGATCTCAACCTCAACCTTCCTAGACATTACCCATGAACCAGTGCGCTTCACGCCCCCAAAAGGATCAGTCGATTGTCACACTCATGTTTTTGGGCCTGGCGACTCATTCCCTTGGGATCCCCAAAGGAGTTACACACCCGGGGATGCAAGTATTGAAGATTTAAATGGATTGCACAAACACCTCGGTATAGACAAAGTTGTGATTGTTCATCCAAGTCCCTACGGGGCCGACAATGCCTGCACTGTAAACGCACTAGAACTCCTAGGATTAGAACGTGCAAGAGGCGTTGCGGTTATTGACCCTTCCACAACCCATTCGGAATTAAAGCACATGCAAAGCGTTGGAGTGAGAGGTGTTAGGATTAATTTAGAGACTTATGGGCTTAAAGATCCTCAGGCTGCACTTCAAATGTTGTTGCATACTGAAAAGCAAGTATCACCGGTAGGGTGGCACATACAAATTTTTACAAGACTTGCTGTTTTAGTTTCACTTGCTGAGCATATTAAAAAGTTGGCAGTCCCACTTGTGATTGATCACTTTTGCTTAATTGATACAGATTTAGGTTTATCTCAACCAGGCTTGGAGGTTTTGCAGGAGCTTTTGGAGAGTGGAAAAGTTTGGCTAAAACTATCAGCCCCTTACAGAATTACCAAAACTCCTGATTCATCAGAGGTCAAAGAGCTTGCACGGTACCTGATATCTGCAAACCCTAATAGGGTTGTTTGGGGAACAGACTGGCCACATCCTGGGGGTGTCAAACACGGACAACCCAGGAGCAGGGACGTCATTGAGCCCTTTCAGCCTATTAACAACGGGGTCGCTTTAAACAGATTACAAGGCTGGACTAGATCCGAGGATGAACTCTTGAAAATACTGGTGACCAATCCTACTCACTTGTATGGCTTCTAAAATCCGAGGCATCAATTAATTCTTCTTAGTTATACAAAACGAAAATGTCAGAATCAAACCAAGTCCCCCTTGCAGTTATAAAAGCTTTCACACCCACTGGCAAACTTAGGGCTTCTATCAACCTTGGAAATCCAATCTTATCTAGTAGGGATGCTCAGAGCGCGCTCCCAAAAGGAGTGTCAGTTGACTTGGCTACTGCTTTTGCAAAACTCTTGGGAGTAGAGTTAGAGCTTGTGGTTTTTGATGCGGCTGGTAAGTCAGTTGACGCTGTCGCTTCAGAGCGCGCAGACATTGGATTTTTTGCAATTGATCCTCTAAGAGGTCAGGACATCAACTTTACAAATCCCTATATTTTGATAGAGGGGAGCTATTTAGTGCGCGATAACTCTACGATAAAGTTCAATGAAGAGGTGGACGTTGTAGGGCGATCTGTTGTTGTGGGGCGTGGTAGTGCCTATGATCTTTTTCTAACCAGGGAGTTAAAGAGCGCCCAAATATTCAGAGCCGAAACCTCTCCAAAAGTTGTTGACTTCTTTTTACAGGGGGGATACGACGTAGCCGCAGGGGTTAAGCAGCAACTTGAATCGGATGCGCAAAGACTGGGAGGAGTAAGACTCCTACCAGGGCGCTTCATGGTCATTCAACAAGCCATGGGTTGTCCAAAGTCAAGGGGCGATATGGCTGCTCATTTTCTGTCTAAATTTGTTGAGAACATGAAGACAAGCCAGTTTGTTGCAAACTCTCTAATAACCCATCAGATCAAGGGTGCCTCTGTTGCGCCAGTAATTTAAAAACTCATATAGATTTCAAATATTCCTTTTCACACCAATCCCATTTAGCATTAATGTCTACATAGACAATGGTGACTACAAGGACCTTGATTAGTTAACTGTTTGTAAGCACTTAAAAGACGGTTCACTTGTCGTATTGGTCGCTATAGCCGATGTAGACAGTTTGGTCCCAAAGAACTCTCCTATCGATATTCAAGCTCGAGATAACACCACCTCTGTGTTTACAACTCAGCTAGGGTCTTTCCAATGCTGCCCTTGAGTTTCAGTCCATTCAGCCTATCGCTTAGTTTAAAAATGATGTGATCCAAGATCTAACCGAGCAACCCCATAACCGCGCCATGCAACTCATAGAGGAGTTTATGGATTTTGATTTTAGGCACTAGAAAACAGAACCTTTACTGATTTCAGCTAATTAGTCGGGCCTGCAAATCTCTTGAAACCCGCGTGAATACTGGTTTTTTTTGATATTTTCTCTTTCAAAAACTCTCAGAAAACCTTATAATTCTCACACAAATCTGAGAGTTTTATCTGTTTTTTTCGAGGGG
>CAIWAO010000121.1 GCA_903910745.1 uncultured Burkholderiales bacterium | reverse complement strand
CTTCGGCGTGTAGCGCAGCCTGGTAGCGCACTTGCATGGGGTGCAAGGGGTCGCGAGTTCGAATCCCGCCACGCCGACCAAAAGATATGGGGGTTAGTAAGATATTACTTACTAACCCTTTTTCTGTTTTTGGATTCTAAATTCTACCTACCTCAGGTTTCAGTTCTCCAGCATGACTTTTTAAAACGAGAAAGTCTGGTTTGATTTTGGGTACCGATTGGCATTCACGACCCACTGCTTAGATGTGCAAGTGTGGTGAGGATATTTTTAATTTAAAAATGGTCGTTTAATCTCTTTCAAAGCACGCGTATTTATCAAGATCTCTTGATTCGCGATAGAGTCTCCTACGCCTTAAAATTTAGCATCAATAGAAATAATTAAACAACTGAATCAATTAAAACTACTCTGTAGTTATCTATTTTCGTTTCTGCATCACCACAACCTCTTGTTGAATTCATAAAATCAATAAGCTCAGTAAGACATGTCTGTGATTTTAAATAGGAGTTATAGATAGTGCTTCCCTCCCAGAAGTCCCAAGTCTCATCATTTGAAGTTTTAACTTGATAGGTATAGTAAGGCATGAGTCATTTACTTTCATATTGGTTGATTCAAGACAAATACTAAGTTAGAAATTGTTCACATTATGTTGTGTACAGTACATAACTGAACAAAATGTTGCCATTAAATGAGTGTCATAAATATCTATTTGTAATATGGTGAGCTATTACTGTGTGTAAGTTCACTAATTCTACGGCGAGTTGTCGCAGGTGAATTGATTGCTTCTTTCGCTATTTCTGGACTCAGAGTAAGTTGTGTTTCTTACCGGTAACTCATGCTCAACTGATCCAGAATCTTTTCGTTTTTAAGTGCAATCCGGCGAGTGCATTCTCATACGCTTTAATTCATACGCTTTAGTTCATGCTGAGACCAGAGCCTTTAACGAGAGACCTCCACATGGTGAGTTCTTTTCGCAAGGTGAGCTGAAACTCATGAGGGGTTTCCCTCTCAATGGAGGCCCCTTCACTGACGAAGCGCTCCTTTAATTGATCTTGAGTGGTGATGTCATTAATCGCTTGATTGAGCTTATCAACGACAGATTTAGGGGTGTTGGCGGGTGCCAAAATCCCCCACCAAGTGCTCACATCAAAATCTTTGATTCCCGCCTCTTGGGTTGACGGTATGGAGGGGAAAAGTGCCAAGCGCTTATTACCCGTGACAGCGAGCAAATCAACATTTTTTTGTTTGATAAAGGGCAAGATTGTCGGAACAGTTGAGAAGAACACCTGCGTGCGACCTGCAATCAAATCGATTACTGCTGGACCACTGCCTTTGTAAGGGATGTGGGTCATGGCAATGCCGGTTTTGGCTTTGAAGAGCTCTCCTGTGAGGTGATTGATACTGCCGTTACCGGCTGAACAAAAATTTAAATTCACATCCTTCTTTTTGGCATAAGCTAGTAGCTCATTGATGTTTTTAACCCCCAGGCTTTTAGAGGCCACAATCAAGATCGGTCCTTTGCCAATCAAAGCTACCGGTGCAAAATCTCTATCAGGATCAAACGGCAAACCGCTCTCTAGTGATGAATTTGTCACAAACGTTGATGTGGCAAAGAGCAAGGTGTAGCCATCTGCAGGAGCTTTGGCCACAAAATTAGCGCCAATGGCTCCCCCCCCTCCGCCTTTGTTTTCAACAATGACGGGTTGTTCAAGTTTTTCAGACAACAATTTGCCCACATCGCGCGCGATGCTGTCGGTACCGCCCCCAGGCGCAAACGGTACGATCAAGGTGATAGGTTTTGACGGAAAAGGTGACTCAGCCCAAGTGTGTAAGTTCAAGGCCAATAGTGCAAGCACATACAACAGTATTTTCATGAGGGTTGTAATATATACCTAAGTTGTAGAACTGAGATTTTAGAACTTTTCCTTTGGTTTAAGGCGTAAACAGTTTTCTGTCTATTGAAGCTACCGCACTGGAAAAAAAATCAATGGTGCTGCAGTCCATAAAAATTGATACATAGAATCTTGACCAATCATTACACAGTACTCAGGGTAAGTGTTGATAGGGAAAATGCCATCAATGGGTTTTGCTGGAACTTGTATATTTGTATATCTTTATACAATTTCCAAACTGATGTTTCAAAAACTCACCCTTCTAAATGTAGAGTTGCTGCCGGAGAAAATTGCTAACACTCTAAGAAAAGCAATTGTGGAAGGCTATTTAGCTCCAGGTACAAGGCTGGTTGAGGCCGATCTTAGTCAACAATTTCATGTGAGCCGTATTCCACTAAGAGAGGCCTTTAGGGTTTTAGAGGGGGAGGGGCTAATCAATATTGTTCCTCACCGCGGGGCAATTGTGTCCCAATTAAGAGATGAAGAATTGGTTGAATTATTTAAAGTAAGAGCGCTTTTCGAGGTATTTGCCGTTGAACACCTCACAGAAAATCCAAACCCTGCGATATTAAAGAAGCTAGATAGCATTATTGGCCAAATGCGATTGGTAATTGCTAGTGGAGACGTCAGTACCTATTACGGTCTCGCATCTGAGTTTCATGAAACCTTGGTCTCAGGAGCTAATAATTTCGTATTGGCTCATCAGTACGAACAAATTAAAGGGAAATTGAATAGATATCAGGCGGCACTCAGCAGACTACCAGAGTCGCCTAAGAAATCCCTTGCTGAGCATAGCAAAATTGTTAAACATATTAAATCTGGCAATAAAGACCTAGCTTCAATTTCAGCTAAAGAACACATAGATGATTTAATTAATCGTTATTTGAACTCGCGTAGCAAAGAATGTACGAAAGAGAGCCTAGGGAAGAATAAATTGAATATGGAAAAAACCGTACCATGACTAAAAGTAATTTAAGGGATTATCCAATCATCGAGAAGATTGAAAAAACGACTGAATCAGTTGCGGCTTTCTTAACTATTTTCGCAGCTGTCATTATTTTTCTGGGTGTTATTCTTCGCAACATATTTAAGACTTCTCCCTCTTGGATATCTGAGCTACCCACGTACGCCTTTACTTGGGCTGTTTTTCTGGCGCTAATGAGCGCTTTTTCAAGTGGTCCTCAACTTGGCTTAGATGCGATAGTGCGGATGTTCTCTGCGCGTTGGCAAAGGGTTACCTATTATTTTTCTGCCTTTGTCATGCTTGCAATTTCAGGAATTTTGATTTGGTTGGGCTCTGTACTTACCTTCCAGCAGTTCTTAACCAACGCCGTGTCTAACACCGCTTTGCGATTTCCTTTGTGGATAGTTTCTTTAGCTCTGCCGATCGGTTTTTTACTTATGGCTATTCATGCAATCTTAAGAATTATGAGCAATCCACCTGAGGTAGACGCATCATGATGGCTTCAACCACGGTCATATTGCTCTTTGGTTTAATACTGCTTGGAATTCCTGTTGGGCTTGCACTGATCGGTAGTTCGTTGGTGGCAGTGCTATTTTTCTCAAGCGAACTCCTGCCATCAGTAGGTTTGTCGATTATGTCGACATCAAGTAACTACATATTATTGGCTATCCCTATTTTCATTATGGCGGGAGAGCTTGCAATTAAAGGCAAACTAGTTGAACCCTTGGTTGAACTTACCCGTGCGTTACTTGCCCCTATACCTGGAGGGGCTGGCGCAGCGACGGTACTTACGTGTATGTTTTTTGCAGGAATTACAGGATCTACTGCCGCCGAGGCGGCTGCAGTAGGTTCGTTTGGTTTACCAGTCCTTGACAAAGCGGGCTACCCCAAAGCCTTCTCTACTGCAATCATAGCTTGTGCTTCAACATTCGGGATTTTGGTGCCTCCTAGTCTCACGATGATCTTATTTTCAAGCATCACCCAAAACCCTGTTGGTCCCTTGTTCATGGCCGGCATGATCCCCGGCTTACTCATGGGATTGGCCATGATGGTGATGGTTGCTTTCCTAAGTTGGAGAGGTGGGTTTGGCCAACCCGAGCCGTTTGACTTAAAAAGACTGGTCTCTGCAGCGTTCAGCGCCATTTGGGTTATTGCAATGCCTGTTTTAGTGGTGGTGGGTATATATTCTGGATACTTCACACCCACAGAGGTTGCATCAGTCGTAGTGGCGTATGGCCTTGTTATTGCGATCTCCGTTTATAGAGTAATTACTTTTAAAGACGTTGTCGATGTATGTAAATCAACGATTAAGTTGTCCTGCATGCTATACCTTATTTTGATTGGCGCGTCTTTGTTTGCTTTCGTTATGACTGCAGAGGGCGTTCCCCAAAGCTTAGTCGAAATGGTTTTGACTTTTAATTTGTCACCACTCGAGTTCTTAGTTCTCCTTAACTTCATGCTCTTGATATTGGGGTGTTTTCTAGATGGACTATCTAAACTCGTTATTACGCTCCCGCTCATCTATCCCATATCTCAATCGCTCGGCATTAATCCTCTTCATTTGGCTGTGCTAATGACCGTAAATATTGAGTTAGGTGTCTTACTACCGCCAGTGGGTATCAATTTATTTGTACTCTCAGGAATTTCTGGTCTAAAAATTGAAGCGATTGTTAAAGCGCTCGTCCCCTTTTATCTTTTCTTGATTGTTGCGTTAGTGATGATGACTTATTTCCCTGATTTATCAACCTGGTTGCCGACAGTAATGAGTCATTCCCTTTAAATTCATAGGAGTTGAAATGCTAAAAATCCAAAAGTTACTTGCATCCTTACTGGTCTTAATTTCCTTTAATTCTTTAGCTGAGGTGAAGATACGACTTGCCCACGAACTCCCCATTACCCATTATGGACACGTCTATATTGACCGGTGGTCAAAGTTGGTTAAGGAAAGGAGCAACGGGGAAATTGTGATTCAAGTATTTCCCTCAGGACAACTTTATAAAGACGTTGACGCAATTCAGGCTTTAAATAACGGAAGCCTTGATATGCAACTAGCCGTTGCATCCTATCTATCTGTTGTGATACCGAGCATGCGCTTGGTTGACTTGCCCTATTTGGCACCAAGTCCCTATGACTTACCCGAATTATTAGACCTCTCCAAACCCCTTGGTTCTTACATCAACGCAAGGGCAAAAGAGAAAGGGTTGAATATATTAGCCTGGTGGGCTGCGGGTGATGTTCTTATGGTCTCAACGGACAAAACAATTAATTCGTCAGCAGACATGAAGGGTATGACATTTAGGGTTATCGGTGGTGCACCTGCTGAATCTTCCTTGAAAAATCTAGGTGTGGAGCCCATTCATCTATCCCCCGTACTCTTAACTACAGCCGTTAGCCAAGGAACAGTGCAAGGCTTTCAGTCTACTTACAGCTTTTGGAAAATATTTCCAAACGCTAAATACGGAACCAACGCAGGGACTTTGGCGATGCTAGGGTATTCAGTTTTGGCCTCCGACAGAGCGTGGAATGGTTTGAACGATAAACAGCGCGCACTCCTGAGCGATACGCTCAAAGAGATAACCGCTGCTGAGATTGAAGGGGTTAAAGAGCTTGACAAAACTGACCGCGACTTACTCCTCAAACAAGGTCGCCAAATCACCGCGCTCACTCCCGCAGAGCTTAAGAAGTGGAAAGAACTTACTGAGCCTGTGTATGGCCAATACAGAAAAGAGATTGGCAACGAGGTGATGGATTTACTAGAAAAACAACGTAAGCATTAATGCGCCGCGTGTGAAACAAAAGCACGATCATGAGTAAGTGTAAATATATGAGTACGAGTAATAGTAAGAGTAAATTATGAAACTACCCCTAGAAGGTCTTAAGGTTCTTGATTTATCAAGGGCCTTAGCCGGGCCCTTTTGTACGATGATTTTGGCTGATTTAGGGGCAGAAGTCATTAAAGTCGAGCCATCCCCTAAGGGAGAGATGATTAGACAGTGGGGGCCATTTAAAGACGGCATCAGTGTTTATTATTTGTCCGTACACAGGAATAAAAAGAGTTTGGTTGTTAACTTTAGAGACCCCGCGGGCTTGAGTTTGTTAAGGGATCTAGCATCCAAGGTTGACATAGTTGTTGAGAACTTTAAGCCAGGCGTCATGAAGTCAATGGACATGGCTTACGAGGATCTCAAAAAAACCAATCCCCGGCTTATCTTTAGCTCAATCACTGGGCTCGGTAGAGGTGGACCCTATGAGGACTGGCCTGGAGTGGATCAAATAGCTCAGGGCATGTCCGGATTAATGTCCCTAACAGGTAAAAAAGAATCGGGGCCCGTGAGAGTGGGTATTCCGATAGGGGATGTCGTTGCAGGGATGTGGTCTGCTATGGCTATACAAGCCGCCTTGATCCAAAGGCACAGCACTGGACAAGGTCAGCTTGTAGAGACATCTTTGTTGGCCAGTTTGATTGGGATGCTTAATGTTCAAGGCCAAAGACAGCTAACTCTTGGTGAGACACCCGATGTTGTCGGGAACGATCACCCAGTCATATGCCCATACGGTGTTTTTGAGGCAAGCGATGGACCATTTAATTTGGCAGCAACATCGGATGATATGTTTGCAAAACTCTGCACTCTAATTGAGCTGCCAGGACTGTCAACAGATGAGCGGTTTGTTAATAACACTGCTCGTATGACAAACCGAGATGAGCTAAAGCAAATTCTCAACTCTAAATTTGCGGTCAGAAAAAAAATGGAGTGGACATTAGATTTGGTCAAACTGGGATTGCCAGCTGGTCCCATCTTCAATTTAGAGCAAGTCTTTGCAGATCCGCATGTCAACCAAAGTGGAATGGTCGAGGAGGTGGATCACCCAGAGTTGGGGCGGCTGCGCTTGTTGGCCAATCCAATTCGGATGGAATCTTTAAACGGCAAATCGGTCAGGACTGCCCCACCGATTTTGGGAGCTGATTCAAGATCTGTGCTCAGTGATTTTGGGTTATCTGACTCACAGATCAATCAATTAATTGATAGCAAAGTAGTCCAACAAATTTAAAAATACTAGGAAAAATATGATTTCAAACGAGATGGCTTATGTAGCCTTGGTGTCTTCAGATGTACAAAGTACGTGCAATGTTTTAGGAAACATCCTTGGATTACCTAAAAATGACTTACCCTGCACAACGAGTGGGAAAAGTATTCCAGTCTTTACGGTTGGCAAAAGTGCGTTGGCTGTTTTTGAGGTCGGCGACCCATTGGTAGAGGGGCAGGAAAAGCCCGGTGTTCACCATATCGCACTCGTCTCAAACGAATTCGAGGAGACTTCTAATCAGTTGACTAAAAACGGGTTTTCTAAACCCGTGAAATCGAGTTCACTTGGCCTGAATGATCTGCCGCTTTATAAGATTCCTAAAACGGAGACGACTGGGGTACAAACTTGGATCACTTCAAAGCTCAATTTAAAACCACACATGGGCGGTGAGATTGAGAGAATCGATCACCTGGGTATAGCAGTAAGCGATGTATTCGCCTCTGAGAAAATCTTTGCCAACAAAATGGGTTTTGAAGTAGAGAGCAGACAAACCGATATGGAAGTAACCATGGCGGTCGAGAGCTTTACTTCGGATAAGTACGGTGTCGTCTATCACAACCGTGACCCACAACCCGTTGGAGGTCTTAGGGTTTGTTTCATCACCGTTGGTGATTGTGAGTTTGAATTCCTTGCCAACTTCAATCCCAATCAATCAGCAGAAATTGATTATGGTCGTCCTGGTAACACCAAACAAGACCAAGGCGCAATTACTAAATTTGTAAACTCAAGAGGGCAGGGACTGCACCATATCGCCTTAAAGTCACCTAACATCAACGCCACTCTTGAAAAACTGCATAAAGCGGGAATTCCTCTCATCGACTATGTGGGCAGACCTGGGTCGAGAAGAGCGCAAATCGGTTTCATTCATCCCAAAGGTCTCGGAGGAGTTTTATTACATGTCGTCGAACGAACATAACAGTGAATCCATACTCAAGACTCAAAGAATTGAATCGATTGAAGTATTTACACTAAACCGTCCGAGTGCGGGGAATTCAATTTCATATGAGTTAGCGCTTGAGCTCGAAAAAGCCTTGGTCAGCGTTCGAGCTGATAAATCGTTATCTGCAATTATCATTACCGGGGAGGGTGAGAAATTTTTCTGTACAGGGGGGGATGTTAAGAAATACGCATCTTTTAAAACAAAGGATGAATTACACGTTGTGTTTGACAAAATTTGTGATGTTCTTGACTTGATCGAAGGTATTGACATACCCGTAATAGCAGCGATTAACGGGTTTGCAATTGGTGGTGGATTGGAGGTGGCCTTGGCAAGCGATCTTAGAGTTATGAGTGCGTCTGCTGAGCTGGGGTTTCCACAATCACGAATAGGCGTAATACCCGGTTGGAACGGTATCGAGAGAATTCTCTCAACGGTTGGCCGAGGAGGCGCCATGAAACTGTTACTCACCGGGGATCGTATCAATGCCTCAGAGGCTTTGAGAATTGGATTGATTGACGCTATCGCCGAGAATCAGTCTGTACTTGAGACCGCTTTAGCTCTAGCTAGAAGAATTCAAAGTGCTGCGCCGATGGCTATTAGGTCGGTTAAGAAAGTGGTTAGAGAGAACCTATATTCAAGCAGAGAAAAGGCTAGAGAAGTTGCCCGAGATGAGTTTGCAAGTCTGTGGTTTACCAATGATCACAAGGAAGCAGAGGCGGCTTTTGCGCAAAAGCGTCAACCGGTATATACGAATTCTTGAGCGGTCAGGGTAGCATGTAGGCAAAATGCTATCCGACCTTTTCTTATACTGAGCTCATTTCTAAGACTAAACCAAATATTTCTCCGGCAAATTACAACAAAATATGCCGACGCGCCTTTTATATAACTTGTAACTTCTTCTCTTCAAAGTCAAACACAAAGAAAAGTCTAAAAGAGACTTTGTTTGAAATGAATTAAAAAAACATATTTTTGGTGTGTGATGTACCAGACATAGTAATTCTTCAAACTCTCGTACTATGAGTTTGGATTTACTCATAAGCGTCTACCGTACCCAACTCATACTATTTGGCTTCATGAAAAATGCAATTCACAGCAAAGCTAAATTAAAGATATTTAAATATATTTGTTGGTTAGGCTACGTATTAGCTTCTTTGGGATTTCTAGGCGTACTGCTCGGCATATTGAATATATTTGATATGCAGATATTCGCAATAGGACTCTCCTCTGGTATTCGGATCATAGGATCTGTTGGAATTTCTGGTTGTTTATTAAGTGCAATAGGACACGCCTCACTTGAACAACATCTCATTTAATATTTAAAGGACATTCAAATTGTTTAAACGATCAGACTATTTTATTTTGTTAGCTGTGATCCTGTCTTTCGTCATATCGGCCTATCTGTGGTTCGTAGATAAAGATCAGCTCCAAGCTATATATACCGCTATTTGGATTCCATCCATATTTGCATTCGCTATTTATTTCAAATTATGTGCATTAATGAGCACAAGAAAACATGCAACATAACATACTCTTGCCAGCTATTGCTATTTTCATTCTTATGGTTTTAGGCCTTGTTTATACTGTTTTAGAGTTTACCTCTCTCGGAGAAGACGCCGTAATAGCCGAGCAGGCTAAGGCAAAATTGATGCTGTAACTTACAAAGCTTTGTAAAACATTTTTATCCTCTAATTGTGACTGTGACAGCCAACTGCGTGCATATGTAGACATTTTTACTTTCACGTCCTTGCCTACTCATGATAATTAATTCGGTCTATAAGCAGCACATGGGGCAGAGTTAGGGCAGCTAGTCCAACAAAGATAAACTGAATTGTTCTTGAGTATTCAGAGTCGGGCCAACCCCAACCCCAACCCCAACTCATATACACTACCAACCCCACTATTGCCATCGGCCAAATCGCCGTCACCAGCATCTGACCCCAAGACACAAGCAAGTATTTTTGTGCCCGTAGGATGTGTCTGATACTGTGCATGAGGCAGAAATATGCAGTGAATGCAATCAAAGGTTGCGCGCAAATGGCCATTAAAGTTAATGCTGACATCTCAAGTGCCTGTGCTCTATCTCGCTTAAATTCTATAAAAATAGCACACAGGAGAAGCAATATCCAGGCAGGCGCAATTAAGACAAGGATGCGGATGACCAGTTCTGAGTTTTGAGAGCCAAGAATAATTGAGAATAAACTGGACATATTGGATGAATGCAGTAAGTTTGGTAAAACTATCGCTGCCCCGCCGTACAGCAATTTAGTAGTGAATGGTGTCTGGGGATTTAAATCTCTAGAGAAATGAAGTGTGGACATAGCCAAGAAAAAAAACATGAATAAAACTGGATATAGCATCCATAAACCGATCACTAACGTTGCTAAAAATACATAAAAGAAAAAAAACTTAAACCAATTTTTCGCATCCTCTATTGGTAATAACTTTCCTGCAAACAACGGATCAAGTGCACCGTGTGGTACGCCTAGTATAAAAATCAAGACTGCAATTGTTGTTAACTGGCTCATGGAGTCACTGCGCTCAATGAAAATTGAGGCAACACTCAAACCAAACGCAACTACACTAAATAACGCACCT
>CAIWAO010000120.1 GCA_903910745.1 uncultured Burkholderiales bacterium | reverse complement strand
TTTAGGCACACCAGAGGAAATCGGCTCAATAGTGGGTTGGCTCGCTGGCGAGGAGTCTGGATTTACGACGGGTGCTGAGTTTGCCTGTAACGGTGGACTACACATGGGTTAAAAAATATAGGTTGATTTAAAAGTTGGTATGTCTGAGCCTGCGGTAGAAACTAATCTCTAACGCAGGCTCATTTTCATTGCAGACAAATAGTCCTTATGTTTGCTTTATACTGAAGTCAACGTGATCCTCACCTCTGCCTTACCGCTAATGCATCTTTGGAGCTTTAATGATTTTATTTTCACCTTGTAGCCTTATTTCATTTAAATCAATTGCCTCCAAGATCTCTAGATCTATCTTTGTGGTCAGTTGTTTTTGGGCTTTTACCTCTGTAAGTCACGCCGATCAAATATTAGTGGTTAGCTCTGGTGGATTTGCTGAGGCTTACAAAGAACTCTCAGTCCCATTTACTCAACTTAATCCAGATATCAAAATTGATTTTCAAAGGGGACCCTCTATGGGGGAAACAGTCAATGCCATTCCCAACCGTTTAGCAAGGGGAGAGAAAGTAGATGTGGTTATTATGGTGGGCTCTTCCTTGGATGAGCTTATGGAACAAGGTAAACTGTTAAAGGGCTCAAAGGTTGTCCTAGCTAAATCCTTGATAGCAGTTGCAGTTAAGACTGGCGCCCCAAAGCCAAATATCAGTAACAGTGCAGAATTGACAAAGACATTACTTGCTGCAAAGTCAGTCGCCTACTCTGATAGCGCGAGTGGTGAATATCTTTCCAAGGAGCTTTTCCCACGTCTGGGCATAGCCGCAGAATTAAAATCTAAGGCCAAACAAATACCTGCCATTCCAGTTGGAGAGGTGGTTGCCAGTGGTCAGGCCGAAATTGGATTTCAACAATACAGTGAACTTTTGCCAATCAAAGGTATTGATATTATTGGAAAACTAAGCAAGGATGTTCAAAAAGAAACTTTGTTCTCTGCTGCTATTGTGGCCAGTTCTGAACACATAGACTCTGCAAAGAAGCTATTGAAATTTCTATCATCCCCTGAAGCCCAGCCTATTGTTAGGGCTACAGGTTTAGATTCAGTAGAAGGTCGATAGTATTTTTTCTACAAAAAGCAGCTTGTATTGCGCAGGAGTTCTCACTCAGATTTGATTCCTGCGGCTGCGACAGCTTTCCCAATTTTGTCTATTTCCTCTGAAATCGCTTTCTCAAACTCTTGAGGGGTACTACCCACTGGCTCAATACCGGCAGTAGCAAAGAGTTGTGCCATATCTGGGTTCCTAGCAATGATTGCTATTTCAGAGCTTATTTTGTCAACTGCAGATTGCGGGGTTCCCTTTGCAGCAAATACACCAATTGTGGGTGAGAAATCATAACCTTTAACGAATTCTGAAATAGTTGGCGTATTGGGTTCTTGGGGGGAGCGGCGGGCCGAATTATTTGCTATTAATTTGACTTGTCCGGTTTTAACAAACCCGGACAAGGAAGGTAGTGCAGCAAATAACATGTCAACTTGGCCACCCACAAGTGCAGGTACCGATTGTCCAGAGCCTTTGTAGGGTACATGGGTGATCTCCAAACCAAGTGCTGTCTTAAATGCTTCCATGCTTAAATGATGGGTACTCCCAATTCCACTTGATCCGTAGGTGAGTGTATTTGGGTTAGCTTTTATGTAAGCAATCAATTCTTTGAGCGAGTTTGCTTTTACCCTGGGGTGAACCGCAAGGTAGAGTGGGGCTCTGGCTGCGAGCGAGACCTCTACAAAGTCTCGCTTTAAATCGTAATTGAGGTTACTGTATAGCTTAGGATTTACCGAGAAGGTGGAGCCATCGGAGACCAAAAAAGTATATCCATCTTTAGGAGAGGTCATGACCGTTTGACAGGCCAATACTCCGTTAGCCCCTGGATGGTTATCTACAGTCACTGCTTGGCCCAGTCGCTCAGTTAAGCGCTGAGCATAAAGTCTAGCAACGGTGTCTGGTAGTCCTCCTGCGGGGTTGGGTATTACAAATTTGATGGCTCTTGTTGGATAGTTTTGCGGGGATGCGCTTTGAGCGTTCGCAT
>CAIWAO010000119.1 GCA_903910745.1 uncultured Burkholderiales bacterium | reverse complement strand
GCGTATATCCAGGATCAAGAATCGCCTCCGTAGGTGACGCATG
This sequence comes from uncultured Burkholderiales bacterium, assembly GCA_903910745.1. GTDB lineage: Bacteria > Pseudomonadota > Gammaproteobacteria > Burkholderiales > Burkholderiaceae_C > Limnohabitans. The sequence continues at coordinate 13,881 of CAIWAO010000119.1, read as the reverse complement.
TCGCCTTCGGCTCCTTTCGCTTGACCCGCGACTAAGCTTCGCTGTAGTCGGGGGATGCGCGAAAATTTTGCTCAAACAAAAATATAGCTTAAGTGTATGTTAAGGTCATTAAAAATCATGGCCAATAAAATTGGTCAAATCATCTCGAACTGATCTTAAAACGCTATCCCATTCACCTCTGGCATGTTGCCTATAAAGCTTAACTGAAGGATACCAGGGGCTATCCGTTTTATCTAACATCCACCTCCAATCAGGAACATATTGAAGCATTATCCAAGTTGGTTTACCAAGTGCCGCGCTTAAATGAGGAATACTTGTACAGGTACTTACAACTAGGTCCATACAATTGATCAGCGCTGCTGTATCACTAAAGTCTTTTAAGTCGTTCCCAAAGAAAATAAATCCATTGTTCTCAAAATCTGACTTGTCTTGTTCTTTGATTTCTTGCTGAAGACAGTAGATATCGAATTTATCAACAGGCAAAGCAGAGAGCATTTGTAAAAAAGAAATACTTCTGTCTTTATCTTTTTTAAATTTTGAAGTGCTACTCCATGCGATTCCGATGCGAGGTTTTCTCTGAACACCAAGCCGAGATTTCCAAAAGTTTACTTTCTCTGGGTCGCATTGGATATATGCGCTAAATTGAGGCACTTTCGCCGTGGTCGTCCTAAGAGCAAGTGGAAGGCTCATCAAGGGACATTGATAGTCAATGCCGTGCAAGTCGGACAAAGAGGTGACGACCTGGTGGACGCCTGAGATGTTTTGCAGAAGACTTTGAAGAGGCTTTTGAACTTCCAGTATGACTTTTGCGCCAAGATCTGCGATCAGCCTAGCAAATCGACAAAATTGAATGGTGTCTCCAAGTCCTTGTTCGCTGTAAATAAGAATCGTTTTATTTGCTAGTGACTCATGGCCTTGCCAACGGGGTATCTTAGATAAACTTTCTTCTTTATCTTTAAGCGTGGGATCATTGATCCAACGCCACTCATATTCGGGTAGTCCAAGATTAAAGTCTCCCTTCAATAGGTGAGATAAAGACTTATTGTTATGGGCCTGTGCATAGTCTGGGGAAAGCTCTATCGCAGATTCATAGTTTTTTAAAGCTTCATCTATTCGCTTTGTTTCATGAAGGACGATACCTTGATTGAAATAAGCCATAGCGAAGTTGGGGTTTAATTCTAAAGCCTTACTGTAACAAGACAATGCTTCATCTAAGTGTTGAAGTTCCCTAAGTGTGTTTCCACAATTCAAATATGCATTTGGATTGTTTGCGTTGAGTTTGATAGCTATTGAAGAGCTCAAAAGGGATTCATAAAACTGTTTAAGTTCTCGTAAAACAGCCCCGCGGTTGGTGTACGCTTCAGCGTAATCGGGTTGTAATTCAATGGCTCTTTCATAACAGGCCAGTGAATCAGCCATGAACTGTAATTCCTGAAGTACGAGTCCGCGGTTTACGTAAGCACCTACAAAGCTTGGATCAAGTTCAATAGCTTTGTCATATTGCTCTAAAGCTTTTGAATATTGTTTAATTGCCTGTAAAGCATTACCTAGATTACAAAACGCATCAACATAGTCGTCTTTTAATGCAATAGCTTTGTTATAACTTGTAACGGCATCTTCAAAACGGTTTACGTCTTGAAGCGTGTTGCCTTGATTGTAGAAAACAACTGCAGAACTTTGATCGATTGCAAGTGCTTTGTCGTAAAGTTCTAAAGCAAGTGACCACTGCTTTGTCTGGGTAGCAATGGCTGCTGAGAGTTGCAGAGCATTAAAGTGAATTGGATTTGATTTTAAAACCTGAGCGTAAATATTTTTGGCTTCAACGAGTTTGCCTAAATTATGTTCTTGTAATCCTTCTCTAAATAGAGCTTCTAAATTATTCGGATTAATTTGAGCAGATCCACTAATGAATTTATGAGTCGGATTTTGCTTTAATAGCTTTGCTGGCTTGAATGACTTATTTGACATTGTTTGAATCAATAATTTAACAAATCAACACGAATTTTTTCACAAACGCTTTGCCAATCTCCCATGATACTTTGTGCGTATAACTTAACACTAGGATACCAAGGACTATCTGATCTGTTCAGCATCCATCTCCAGCATCCATCATAACGACTTAAAATCCAGACAGGCTTGCCCATCGCAGCCGCTAAATGGGCGGTTGAAGTATCAACTGAAATAACCAAATCTAGATTGTGAATCAGGGCTGCGGTATCCGTGAAATCGTTCAATTCATCGGTATAGTCATTTACGTTGAGTTCAATGCTGCCATCTTGTAGCAGGGCCTTAAATTCAGACTCGGCGGGTTCCCCTTTTTGTAAGCTGTAAAAGTCAACATTTAAATCTTTGAATACATTGAGATGACCGAGTGGCAAATTCCTACGATTATTCATTACCCATAATTCAGCTTGCACCTTAAAGCCACCTGACCAAACTAAGCCAACTTTTAATTTTGTAGAGTTGCTTAATTTCTTTTGCCAATAGGAAGCTTTGTCCATATCGGCTTTGATATAGGGAATTTGATTTGGAATACTGTCCAATCTGGTTTTGAAAGCCAACGGCAGACTCATTAAAGGACAATGAAAATCAAATTCTGGCAAAGCCGTATTTTCAAGCAAGATTGCATCCACGCCGTCCAGGTTTTTTAATAAGTTAATTAAGGGTTCTTGAACCATAAAAATAACCTTAGCACCAAGATTAGAGACCAATTTTAAGTACCGACAAAATTGTAGAGTGTCTCCAAGTCCTTGTTCGCAATAGATCAAAATACGCTTATTGGCTAGGGATTCTCGTCCTTGCCATTTGGAATGATCTGGCAACAACGACCTCAGTCTATTAAAGCCAAATTCGGCTTTAAAGCGCCATTCATAAAGTTCAAATCCAGCACCTATATCTCCAGTAAGAAGGAGTAGAGTGGATTTGTAAGCATAAGCATTTCCCGTGCTTGTATTTAAATTTATTGCTGAATCGTAGTCATTTAGCGCTTCGCAAAATCTTCTTTTAACCCTTAGTAGATTGCCACGATTACAGTAAGCTTCATAGAGCCTTGGGTTTATCGCAATCGCTTGGTTGTAGCTGACTAACGCATCATCTAATTTGTCGAGACTCTCTAAAGCAGAGGCATAATTTGAGTAAGCTTCTGCGTAATCACATCTCAATTCAATTGCCCTTGTAAGGTCTTTGAGTGCATCGTCAAGGCGATTCAGTCTTTTTAATACCAGTCCTCTGTTCATGTAGGACTCAGCATGGTTAACGTTCAAATTTATTGCATTATTGAGGCTGACTAAAGCCTGAGCTAGATAACCAAGCTCTTTTAATACGATCCCCTTGTTGCAAAACACGTTCACATTAACAGGATTAATTTGGGAAGCTTTTGAAAATAATTCAAGCGCAATTTGCCACTGTTTTGTTTGAGTTGCTATTGCACCTAGAAGTTGTATTGCATCAAAATGATTAGGTTCGGATTTTAGAATCTGTTCGTAAAAGGCTTTTGCCTCATCAATTTTTCCTAACTTATGCAGTGCTAAACCTTGCTTTAAAAGCACAGATATATGATTGACCGATTCTGGAATAGCTTTTTGATTTGCCAAAGGAGAAATTTTGGTCTTGAATTTCTTGTTGTCTTCAAGCTTATTACGCATTGTCTTATTTCGAATTCAACAGACGTACCTGAACTGAGCAATCATAAAAAGTAGGGCCGTTACCGAAATCTGTAAGTTCTTGACTGGTCAATTCATTGATATTGGTTCCATTTAATCCTTGTTTGCGCCACCATATACCAAGACCAACAATGAGTCCTGGCCTAGTGCGTTGCGTAATCTCCACTTTGCAGTGATAAGAGCCTCTCTCGTTAAAGACTTCAACCATTGAGTCCATTTCTACTCCTCTTTCCTTTGCATCTTTAGGATGGATCTCTATATAAGGACTTTTGGACGTGGACGTATGTATAGCATCTACATTTACAAAAGAAGAGTTAAGGAAATTCCTAGCAGGTGGAGAAATCATAGCGAGCGGATACTTGGCTCCAGGATTAGCTGGTTCGTAGTTTGGAATATAGGTGGGAAGGGGATCCAGGCCTAACTCAGCCAGTCTCTCACTATAAAACTCAAATCGTTTTGAAGGAGTCCCAAAGTTACCACTCGCATAAGGTGCGTCTGGTACATCTAGTTCGTAGTAACCTTTATTCAGTAAAGTCTCAAATGACATGCGCGGGAGTGTCTTCTCAAATGCTTGGCGGCAAAGCGCTTGGTCATCATCTTTAAAGCATGGGTCATCAAAACCTAAAGCCTGAGCTAGCTCTCTAAATATTTGAGTGTTGGGTTTACATTGCCCAACTGGGGAGATAGCAGGCTTGTTGATTAATACATCTGTATGCCCATAACTGCTATGGATATCCCAGTGCTCAAGCTGCGTGGTAGCTGGTAAAACGTAATCAGCGTAATCTGCGGTATCTGTTTGAAAGTGCTCTAAGACCACAGTAAACAAATCGCTGCGAGCAAAACCACTAGCCACCTTACTTGAGTCTGGTGCAACAGCAACTGGATTGCTGTTGTAAACAATGACTGCTTTAATGTGTGGGGTCGAATGCGAGTGTTGATGACTTTTAACGTGTAAAGCTTGACCAATTGTGCTCATATTAACAGTAGGAGGGGTCGGGCCGGTTAATAAATCTGGTCTTTGAAGAGTTTGTATATCTGTTGGAAATCGCCCAGAATTTGCGAGTAACGCGCCTCCAGCTGGAGATCTCCACGCCCCAATGATTGCAGGTAAGGAGACGATTGCTCTGACAGCATTGCCCCCACCTTTGGACCTTTGAATCCCGTAGTTTAGTCGAATTGCTGCAGGTTTGGTGGTTGCATAGTCATGGGCTAGGTTAGAGATTTCTAGTTCCGTTAGCCCACAAACCTTGGACGCTTTGTCAAGAGTCCACTGCATCGCGCGCTCTTTAAGTAAGTCCCATCCTAGGGTGTATTTTTCTAAATAATCTAGGTCAACTGCATTTTTTAGGACCAATTCTCTTATGATTGCGAACACAAGTGCTGCGTCTGTGCCAGGGACGATGGAGAGGTGAACATCGCACTTTTCAGCAGTCTCTGTTCGTCTGGGATCAATACAGATTAACTTAGCCCCATTGGCCTTTGCTTGGTTTGCATAACGCCAGAAATGTAAGTTACTAGTGATTGAATTACTGCCCCATATGATGATCAGTTTGGAGTTTGCAAATTGTTCAACCTTCATCCCAACTTTTCCGCCCATGCTGTAGTTAAGCGCTTGGGTTCCAGCACTAGAGCATATTGTTCTCTCTAGTTGAGTTGCTCCTAGTTTGTTAAAGAATCGACTGGATATAGATTCACCTTGCACTTTGCCCATAGTACCCGCGTAACTGTAGGGTAGTATGTGAGTTGGATCAACTCTGGAAATTGCTTTTAATTTTTCTGCAATATCTGAAATCGCTTGCTCCCAGGATACGGATTCAAACTTTGCATTGGGACCCTTTGGACCAATACGTTTTAGGGGCTGAAGGAGTCGATCAGACGCGTAGGTACGGTTTGTATATTTAGAGACTTTATTACAAAGAACTCCTGCTGTTTGTGGATGAGCAGGATTGCCTCTCACCTTGATTGCTCGCCCCCCCTCAACCTCGGTCAGAATAGAGCAAGTATCTGGACAGTCATGAGGGCAAGCTCCAATAATTTGTTGCATAAACAATCCCCCATTTAGGTGTTATAAATTCTATATTTAAGATCCTAAGTGATATTTAGTCACCAAGTCAACCTCATTTTTAGAGCCCAGTACAACACTCACACGTTCATGAAGGGTTTTGGGCTGAATATTTAAAATGCGTTCACGGCCGTTGGTCGCCGCACCTCCGGCTTGCTCTACTAGCCAACTCATAGGATTGGCTTCATACATCAGTCTTAATTTCCCAGGTTTACCTGGCTCGCGTTTGTCCCATGGGTACAGGAAAACACCACCGCGTGTCAAAATACGGTGAACGTCGGCCACCATACTTGCGATCCAACGCATGTTAAAGTCCTTGCCCCTTGGCCCCTCAGAACCCATTAAACACTCATCAATGTAGCGTTTGACTGGACTATCCCAATGACGCATATTGCTCATGTTGATGGCGAATTCTTTAGTGTCCTTAGGAATTCGAACGTTCTCTTGAGTCAAAACGAAAGAGCCTTGCTCCCTGTCTAGAGTAAACATACTTACACCGTCACCCACGGTTAAAACAAATGTGGTCTGAGGACCGTACACGCAGTATCCGGCCGCAACTTGCTGCGTGCCCGGTTGAAGAAAATCAGCCTCACTCACGCCTGCACCACCTTCTGGTTTTTTAAGAACGCTAAAGATAGTTCCAATGCTTACGTTGACATCAATATTACTGGACCCATCCAAAGGATCAAATAGTAATAGGTATTCACCTTGGGGATAACGATTTGGGATTAAGTGAATGGTCTCCATCTCCTCGGACGCCATCGCTGCCAAGTGCCCACCCCACTCATTGGCTTCAATCAATACTTCATTCGCTATTAGATCTAATTTTTTTTGAACCTCACCCTGTACATTCTCGCTACCTGCGCTACCCAAGACGCCACCCAGGGCGCCTTTGTTAACAGAGTGGCTAATACCCTTGCAAGCTCTTGCTACAACCTCAAGGAGAAGTCTAAGCTCTGGGGTTATAGCGCCACGCTCACGTTGTTGTTCAACTAAATAACGGGATAAAGAGACTGACATTTTGGTATTCTCCAGTGAGGATTGGATCCGAGATTCGAGAATCTGAGGTGATTGCTTACACCCAGATTAAAGTTATAGTTGATAAATTTAGTGATTCTTCAATCTTAGTCTGCCAAGGCCCTGGTCACAACTTCTCTCACGTCGTTACTCAGATCTGATTTTGCGGCAACTCTTTTCAAAGCCTCACAGGCAGCTGTTTTATAAGGCTCTACTAAGCTTTTCCATTTATCCAGAGCTCTAGCTAGTCTAGCCGCAACTTGAGCATTTATAGCATCGAGCTCCAAAACGCGTTCACTCCAAAATACGTAACCAGAAGCATCTGATTTGTGAAAGGCTGCTGGGTTGGCAACACAGTAACTGAAAATCAAAGAGCGTGCTCGGTTAGGATTTTTGATCTCGAAGTCTGGGTGTTGCATAAGCGATCTAACTTTGGAGAGGACATCTCCTCCTCTGTCGTTTGAACTAGCCTGCACAGCAAACCACTTATCCATCACCAAAGCTTCATGTCTATACAGCTTATAAAAAATATCCAATGCAGATTTAGCAAGTTCGCTGCCAGCATTGATAAGTGCTAATAAAGCGTTCATTCTCTCTGTCATGTTCTCTGCGTGTTCAAAGACCTTGAATGCTGTTTGACTCCACTCATCTGAGTGATCATTGGCCGTCATTTTTTCAGCTAAACAAAGCTGTGCTAAAGCCAAGCCACTCAGTGCACGTTTGCCGCAGCTCACCGCGTCTGGTGAGTAAGCACCTTTAGACCTGTGATTGACATAGGCCCAAGCCCAATCCTCTTTGAGGGCTACCGCCATTTCCTCTTTCATTTTCTCCCTGACCCTGTGCACTTTAACGGGATCTAAACTCGCAAGGTGCTCCGCCAAATAGCTCTCACTGGGTAATGTTAAAGCCACCTCTTTAAAGGCCGGGTCTAATTTGTCATCGCGAAGTAAAGTTCTAAGGCCTGATAGTAGTTCTTCATTAAGTACTTGATCCGCGGGGGAATCAGATTGAATTGCTGCTAAAGCGCTATGAACGCAAAGTCTTTGCGCTGCGTCCCACTGGTTAAATGGATCAGTGTCGTGAGCAAGAAGGATAAGTAATTGTGCTTGAGTTTGCGTAGTCTCAAGTGTGACGGGTGCACTAAATCCTCTAAACAAAGAGGCGATTGGCTCACCTGAGTTGCAATCTATATTTTCAAATTCAAAAGACTGCTCTTGCTGTGTGAGCACACATAAAGTGGACGCTTTAATCTCATCTCCACCCGAGTTTAGTAATCCAATCATTACTGGAACCACAAAGGGTTCTTTTGTGAGTTGGCCAGGTGTAAGTGGGCAGCTCTGTGCGAGTCTTAAAGTGTATTTCTTTGCACTGTGATCATAAAAACCACGAGCTCTGATGTGCGGAGTTCCAGCCTGGCTGTACCAACGTTTGAATTGTTCAAGATGCATTTTGAGTTGCGAGTCTGGATTTGCATCAGCTACAGCATTGGCAAAATCGTCGCAAGTAACGGCTTGCCCGTCATGTCTCTCAAAATAGAGCTTCATCCCTTTCGTAAATCCGTCTCTTCCGACAAGGGTTTGCATCATCCGAACGACTTCAGCGCCTTTTTCATATACGGTGACAGTATAAAAATTATTGATCTCTATATAGCTGTCGGGGCGAACAGGATGAGCCATGGGTCCCGCATCCTCAGCAAATTGAATGGTTCGTAAAAGCCTAACATCTTCAATTCGTTTAACCGCTCTTGCTGAGGGACTGCCTGCTAAATCTTGACTAAATTCTTGATCCCTGAAAACGGTTAATCCTTCTTTCAAAGAGAGCTGAAACCAGTCTCTGCAAGTGATCCTGTTTCCAGTCCAGTTATGGAAATACTCATGTCCAACAACACTCTCAATATTTGAAAAATCAGCGTCCGTTGCAGTCGATTGTGATGCTAGAACATATTTAGTATTAAATATGTTGAGGCCCTTATTCTCCATGGCCCCCATATTAAAGTCAGAGGTGGCGACGATCATAAAGCGCTCTAGATCAAGTCGCAGCCCAAAGCGAGCCTCATCCCAAGCTATGCTCGCCATTAACGAGTTCATAGCGTGCTCTGTTTTATCTAAATCACCGGGGCGAACATAAATTTGTAAAAGATGCTTGCTACCTGAGCGAGTGACAATAGATTGTTCCCGAGCTACCAGTCTTCCAGCAACAAGAGCAAATAGATAGCATGGCTTTTTATGGGGGTCTATCCACTTTGCGAAATGTCTTCCGTCCTCTAAGGCACCACTTTCTACTAAATTTCCGTTAGATAGCAGTACTGGGTAAGTTGCTTTATCCGCTTTTAAAGTGACCGTATAACTGGCCATGACATCTGGGCGGTCAGCGAAGTAAGTAATCCTTCTGAACCCTTCAGCCTCACACTGGGTAAAAAATGATTCGTTACTGACATACAAGCCCGACAGTTGAGTATTTTTAATAGGCTGACAGATCGTGAATATTTCTAAATTAAAAGGTTCTCCGTCTTGGGGTAAATTCTCAAGAACGAGTTGATCACCTTCAATTTTGAAACTACTGCCTGCACCATTGACCAAGACACGCGACAAACTCAACTCTTCTCCGTCTAAGCGTAGAGCAGTTTCAGAGGAACTCGTGTTTTTTAAAACACGCATTTTGTTTAAAACACGTGTCTTTTGTGGATCTAAATCAAAGGTAAGTTCAACCGTTTCAATCCAAAATGCAGGAGCAGTGTAATTCTCTCTTTTAATTAGAGGGGAGGGGCCATCACGATACATTTTTAATCTCCATCGAAAATTTATTATTTAAATTCAATCGCTACTTTCAACGCTCTGTCTAAGGTGTTGATGTATGTTGTCTAAAACTAAACGCCTTGTTTGAGCGATGCTTCAATGAAGCTGTCCAAATCACCATCAAGAACACGCTGAGTGTTTGAGATTTCAACGTTTGTTCGCAAATCTTTAATCCGACTCTGATCGAGGACATAGCTTCTAATTTGATGTCCCCATCCCACATCTGTTTTGGTATCTTCGAGTTTTTGTTGCGCTTCCATACGTTTGCGCATCTCAAAATCATAAAGACGGGACCGCAGCCGTTTCCAAGCCACATCTCTATTTGAATGTTGACTCCTGCTGTCTTGACACTGGACCACTATGTTTGTTGGTATGTGAGTTAAGCGGACCGCTGAATCGGTCTTATTAATGTGTTGACCACCCGCGCCACTTGCTCTGTAGGTGTCTGTGCGGACGTCCGCTGGATTGATATCGATCTCAACAGAGTCATCAATCTCTGGATATACAAAAACGCTTGCGAAACTCGTGTGTCGACCTCCCGCTGAGTCAAAGGGGGATTTCCTGACTAAGCGGTGTACACCAGTTTCCGTTCTCAAAAGTCCAAAAGCGTATTCGCCCTCAATTTTGATGGTCGCACCTTTGATGCCCGCTACATCCCCAGGAGTTTCATCCTCAACTGTGGCCTTAAAGCCCTTGCGTTCAGCATACTTTATATATTGACGAAGGAGCATGCTCGTCCAATCACAGGCCTCAGTTCCACCTGCGCCTGCTTGTAGGTCTAAAAATGCGTGATTAGGATCGGCTGGGTTATTAAACATACGCCTGAATTCAAGTCGTTCTATATCGGCTTGGAGACCTTTGGTCTCCTCCTCCAAAGTAATCAACCCATCTTCATCGTTTTCAGCACGAGACATCTCAAAAAGCTCTGAGTTATCAGACAACTCAGTTTGTAATCTGGTAAGGGTGAGGACAACCTCCTCTAGTGTTTTTTTCTCCTTGCCAAGTTCTTGGGCTTTTTTGGGATCATTCCAAACTGTTGGATCTTCAAGCGATGCATTTACTGTTCTTAAGCGCTCAGATTTAGCATCGAAGTCAAAGATACCTCCGAAGTTCTTGGGTTCTCAAAGTTAAATCAGCTAAGCTTGTACCAATTTGGTTTAAACGTTCGACGTCCATGTGAATCCTTAAGTAAACTAAATGTTTCTAATCCGAGGTGTAGCCAATTAAAGTTTAGGCAAGGAGTTAGCAACTAGCCTTGTATTTTCGCATGGACTGATCAATTGTTCGTTAAGTGCGACTATTCCTTTCAAAACATTTCCAACAATGATGACACAAGGACTCGTAAGTCTTTGATCTGTAATGGTTTTATGAAGAGAGTCGAGGCTGCAATAAACGTTTCTTTGATTGATTAAGGAAGCATTTTGAATAATTGCAGTTGGAGTTTGTGGATTCATACCCTTAAGAAGCCCTGATTCGATGTTTTCAGCTCCCTTAATGCCCATGTAAATTACAAGGGTGAGTCTGGTTTGCTCAGCGGTCTTACCGATCATTTCCCAATCGAAATCATATTCCTCTTGGCGTGAATCAGAGTTGCTTAAATTTTTATAGGCTTTTTGATGTCCGGTTAAGAAAATTACACCCTGTGCGTGGTCTCTATGAGTTAGTCCAATATTGAGTGAGCTGACTGCGGCTAGACCAGAGGTAATGCCGTTTATAACTTCAACTTTAATTCCAGCATTTTGAAGGTGCTCGACCTCTTCTCCGCCTCGACCAAAAATAAAAGGGTCACCCCCTTTTAGTCTGACAACGTCATGGCCCGCTTTGGCCTCTTGAATAAGTAGTTTGTCAATAAATGCCTGTGGGGTAGACTTACAGCCCCCCCGTTTACCAACGTAAATAATTCGAGCAAGGGGATTAGCTAGCGAGCAAATCTCCTCGCTTACTAAATCGTCAATGAGCAGAACTTGAGCTTGTTGGATAGCTTTGAGTGCTTTAATAGTGAGCAACTCTGGATCTCCTGGTCCGGCTCCTACTAGTTTGACCAAAGGCTGTATGTTATTTTTCGACATGAGTCAATTGTAATTGGAGTCTTGAAAAATGTTTGAATTTGAAATTTAGGTTTAGGGATAATTTTGCTTCAAATTTTTGATGTGTCAGCTAATTTTTTTATCAGTGCGATTTGATCGAGGATAGGTTGCGGTGTGGGTAATTTTCCGTCGACAATTTGTTTTGAGTAATTAGCAATGCCTGAAGCATTTAATTCTTCTTTGAAATTGTTAAATCCAGATATGCTACCTTTTTCACCCTCAATAGACATCAAAATATAACCACTATCTATCAAGGCATAAGCAGGGGAGCGTCTTGCATCTGCAACGGGCTCTCCCTCGCAACCTCTCAGCAAAAGTGCGTTAGCCTTTGTAAGGGCAAGGGTACTGCGCATTGACAGACTGTATTCAGGATGGGTGTAGCTAGTAATCAGAATTTGCGATGGATCAATTGAATTCTTTTCCCCTATGGGCTGGATTAATTTAACCATGCTATGGGCAGAATTTCTAAGGCCGATAACCTCTCTGACGGCCAAGAGTTTGTGTAACGCTGGACTTATGACCTGAGTTGAAGTAAAAACCAATTCACCTGGAATTAAATTACGAGCTGCATCAGTCGGTTTATAGCCAAGGCAATTCAAAACTGACTGACTAGAAATCCTTTCATTCTCGGTTGAACTGCCGTGCATTAGAACTGCAAATCCCTCTTTAGCGAGTAACAACCCTAGAAGTGGAGTTAAAACTGGGAGTCTTCTAGCACCATTGTAAGTGGGTATTACAATGACCGGTGTATTTGAGAGGGGAGGCTTGAAGTAATTAAGACGTTCTTGAGTTGCATCAAGAAATCCGGCCATTTCCTGTTCGGTCTCACCTTTGATGCGCATAGCAAGGCAGAAAGCACCGAGTTCCATATTACTGACTTGTTCATCTAATATTTGGCCCATCAAATCATGGGCTTGCTCGCGACTTAATGGTCTTGCACCGTCCTTGCCGCGTCCTATCTCTTTGATGTAGTGTTTTATGCTCATGTGTTAGAGGTTTAATATGAATATGTATAGCTAAAACTTACTAAAAAGATGAATAAATTCGAACTGAATAAAACATTTAAATTTTACTCATTTTGCTTTTGTCTTAGCTCTTTAAATGGGTAAGAATGATTTTCTAGGTGGGATTTAAGTCAGCCTCAATTTTTCTTCATTCACTTGTATTGTAATAAGCGAGTCTTTCAAATATTATTTTAAAATTATCCGTCTGAATTCGATTGGCAGAAAAAATCAAAAATTGCGAAATTTGCTTCAACTTAGTCATTCATTCAACCAAATGGCGTTTATAAAGATATAATTAAATTTCAGACATAATCCAATACCTGTTATTAAGTAGCAATACAAATGAAAAAACCTTTAGATGCTTACGTTCGATTTCTAACACTGGCTCAAGCAATAAGCGGATCTCTTGAGGATGGGAATTTAGATGCAACTGCATTCCAACTTCTTGATAAGGTTTTAATTAGAGATAGCCAAGAGGATCTTCTTACAGTAACAGAGGCAATGGCAATTAATGAAATCGCTTCACCAGCGACTTTGCACAGAAAAGTCGACGAATTATTAAACGCAGGATTTATTGAATTAACCTTCAAAGGCAATAACAGAAGAACAAAATACCTAACTCCTACGAAAAAAGCATTTGATTATTATAAAAAATTAGGTACTTTTTTGATGAAAGCAGTTGCATGAGAGACTTTAAAAATATACTTCAATGAAATTGTGCTTGTTCTATTAAAGTCTCATCTAGAGTCTCTCGAATTCTTTTTGCTGAAAGCAGAGACAGTTTTTTGTTAAAGGCCTCAATTACAAATGCTGGTCCAGAATCGTTTAGTAAAATTAAACATTCCATTTTTTTGTTAAGCAATAGAACGCTGATTTTTAAATAAAAATGTTCATGATTTTTCAGCAGTTCAGTACTAAAACAATTTTCTGTAAGTTTTAGTTTGTCAATGAGGGATTGAATGAGGGATGGGATTTCAAGGTTTATAAGTCGCTCAAACTCCCTATCTCTGTTTAAATTAACGAGGGCGCACTGAACCTCGTGCATACTCACCCCCCCCTTTTCGAATGACACCGCTAGCATATTTGCCCCCAAGTATATTTATTGTTTTTATATAAAGCAAAATTCGTGTCAGTTTTTCTAAAGGCTTAAAAGGGGGTTTAGCGGTCATTCTTGCACGAGAACATTAAATTTAATCGATTTTTTTGACTAAATTGGTGCGTGAACTAAATGGGTGCATTGCTAAGTTCAGACCT
>CAIWAO010000118.1 GCA_903910745.1 uncultured Burkholderiales bacterium | reverse complement strand
ATTGGCAGTGTTGTTTTAACCATTGGTGGAAGTGCTTTGATACTTAAATTGTTTAATCAAGGAAAAGACTCCATTGATTAAATCTCATTCGATCGTAGAAATATGGGTTTATTTATCAGGTAGCCCATTAATTGCCTTATTCATCACTTTGGTTACATATCAAATTGGTTTATGGGCCTATCAAAAAAAGAAACAAAATCCTTTAGTAAATCCTGTGGCAATAGCAGTCATACTTGTAGCAACTTTTATTGAGTTAATTGAAATGCCATATGACAAGTATTTTCAAGGGGCCCAATTCATTCATTTTTTATTAGGTTCAGCTACTGTAGCTTTAGCAATACCAATTTATCGTGGCATTGGTAGTTTGAAAAACAGAGTAATTCCTTTAATGGCGTCACTGCTCATGGGAGGCGTTATATCTATTGCCAGTGGTGTTGGTATTTCTACTCTTCTTGGAGCTGATAAGAACATTATTGGCGCCTTTTATTCAAAATCAGTAACTGCCCCAATTGCTATGGGTATAGCCGAAAGGATGGGGACCTCTCCAACTTTGACAGCTATTTTTGCCGTATGTACTGGAATACTGGGAGCTATATTAGCGCCATATGTATTGAACCTACTGAGAATTAAGCCTTGGTGGCAAAGAGGATTTTCGATTGGCGTGGCATCGCATGGAATTGGAGCATCAAGAGCACTAAGCATTAATGCTGAGGCAGGAACGTACGCCAGTTTGGCAATGGGACTTCATGGCATCACAGGATCTATAGCTATACCGCTAATGTATAAGTTATTCAATTAATATTGCCGGCTATTGATTTTTCTAGTGTTGACTGTAGAGACACCTTAAGAAACATTGAAATGTCGTTTTAAACGATAATAGAAATTCATAATAAAAAGTAGGAGACAGAGCATGTATAAGCTAGTCGCTTTTGATGCCTATGGCACGTTATTTGATGTGTATTCCATGGGACAGTTGGGAGAAGAATTATTTCCAGGGCATGGCCAAGCATTCGCTTTGATGTGGCGTGATCGTCAAATTGAATACACCCGCTTGGTTACTATGAGCGACCCCAATCCCAATGGCAGTAAACACTACCTTTCGTTTTGGGAATTAACGATTCGTTCGTTGCGCTATGTCTGTAAACGCATGAACTTAAGTCTTAGCCCAGAATACGAAAAGCGATTGATGGATCAGTATGCCAAGCTCACTGGCTTTCAAGATAGCGTGACTGTTCTCAAAGCTATTAAAGAAAAAGGCTTATCCACAGCCATACTGTCTAACGGCAGTAAAGAGATGCTCGCTTCTGTTGTAGAGAGCAATGGAGTAAAACCTTACTTAGATAAGGTTGTGACTATAGAAGATGTACGCCTATTTAAAACGGCTCCTCAAGCTTATGAGCTTTTACTAAAGGTATTCCCCGTCAAGAAAGAAGAAATTCTTTTTGTATCCAGTAACGCATGGGATGCTCTGGCGGCCAAGTGGTATGGCTTTGATGTGTTTTGGGTAAATCGTTTGGGCCATCCCTTTGAAGAGATTGGCGAAAAGCCAAACTACGAAGGCGCTTCATTAATCAAGGTATTAGAGGTTATTTAGTAAACAATGAATAAATTGGCTATTAAATGATTGAGCGAATACTCACAATCACTTTGCCCATCTTTGTCATTGTGTTGGCGGGATTCATTTATGGGCGAGTAAAAAAACCGAATATGGTAGGCGCCAATCAAATCATTATTGATTTAGCCTTGCCGTGTTTGATCTTTACATCACTATCAGCAAAGCAGTTTGAGTTAGCCAGCGCAAGCTACTTTGTATTGGCCGCATCGGTAGTGGCGATATTTTCAGGGCTTTTAATTTGGCCATTGGCAAAATATTCTGGTACAGGTGCCAAGGCTTTGTTGCCATCTGTGATGTTTGGCAATGTGGGCCCCATCGGTATTCCATTAACAGTTCTGGCCTTCGGACCAGATGGCCTAGCCCCAGCCGTTTTGCTTTTGGTCTTCTCTAATATTCTTCACTTCTCTGTAGGTGTTGGGATCATGAGTGGTAGGGTGGATGCCAAATTGATTTATGCAAGCCCTTTAGTTTGGGCAACCGTACTGGGCGTTTTATTTTCATATTTTCACCTATCTTTACCCGAATGGGTAGGCATCCCCTTGTCCATGGTGGGAAACATCTTAGTACCGCTGATGCTTTTGTCGCTGGGTACTCGGTTGGCTGATAGCAAGATTGAGCATCTAAGAGTGGGGGTGATCGGATCTGTTTTGTCTACTGTCTCGCGCCTATTCATAACCTACTTAGTGTTGATACTGATTCCTTTAGAACCAATTCAAAAGGGTGCATTGATATTGTTTGCCGGACTACCCCCAGCAGTATTTAACTATATGATTGCCGATCGATACAAACAAGAACCAGACAAGGTGGCATCAATTGTCATCGTTGGACATTTACTATCTTTGCTAGCGCTGCCTTTAGTTCTTTGGTTAGCCCTTTAATCTCTGCTATCACCTATCACCTATCACCCATCACCCATCACCTAACCCTGCAAAAGTAGCTCTTTATTTAACGGTCGTACCGTAAAATCCGGTTCTTCATGATGGCGATACAAGGCGGTATTTAATGGAATTAGTAATTCCTCTAGTCGGAGGTTCGAGTCCCATCAGTCATCCCAACTTTTTTAATTTAAAATCAAACAGGCAGTTTGGGTTTTCAGGGCTTATTTGTTTAATAATAATCCCAATTAACATTTGGATTGTTGTGCTTTGTGATGGAAGGTTAAGTCCTACATTGAGCATTTAGTTGCGCAACCTCCCGAATATCTACTCTATGCAGGATTGATTTCTGAGCCAAAGACTTTAACTCCTTTTTAAAATCTGTGAAGTATGTTTAAAACTATTCACATGCAACACAGAGATCTTCATAACAAAAGAACAATGTCAAAATAAAATGGAAAATATTGATGTAATGGTGCTCAGGGCCTTGGCAGGCTGGAGAGATAAAGGTCACAAAGCCTTATTGGCTACTGTTGTTAGAACTTGGGGATCATCTCCTAGGCCCATTGGGTCGATCATGGCCATGTGCGATACAGGCGCAGTAGTAGGCTCGGTATCGGGGGGGTGCATTGAGGATGATTTGATCGCCAAATACACGAAAGCCTACGCGCACCAAGGCGTAAGCCAGACTGCTCAGCAAGCATCCCCAATGAGTGATCAAGTTATTCCTAGTGGGCCTCCTGAGCTGATCAAATACGGTATCAGTGCCGATGAAGCCCACAGATTTGGATTGCCCTGTGGGGGAACACTTGAGTTGTTGCTTGAGTTTGATCCTGATGCAAATTCTTTAAATAATTTGATCACCTCACTTGAGTCGGGACAACTGATCCAAAGACGTGTCAACCTTCAAACAGGTGCGGATGAGTTAATGCCCTGCAATGAGCCTTCTGAGTTGGCAATTGAGGGGACTTATTTAATCAATACATTTGGTCCTGAGTACAGAATGTTGCTGATTGGAGCTGGCCAATTGGCTGAGTACCTCGCAACGATGGCTAAATTCAATGGATTTGCTGTCACGGTTTGCGATCCCAGAGAAGAGTACGTAGGGGCCTGGTCAGTGCCCGGGGTAAAACTGCTTAGAGAAATGCCAGATGATGTGGTGTTGAAATTTAAAGCAGATAAGAGAAGCTGCGTCATTGCGCTAAGTCACGATCCAAAAATTGACGACATGGCCCTGTTAGAAGCCCTAAAGACTAACGCTTTTTATGTGGGAGCGATTGGGTCTAGGAAAAACAACCAAGCTCGTAAAAATAGATTGGTAGAGCATTTTGATATGACAAATCAGGAGATCAATAAGCTAAAAGGCCCAATTGGTCTGTACATTGGTAGCAAGACACCAGCGGAAATTGCGGTGAGCATAATGGCTGAAGTTTTAGCGGTTAAAAATAATGTCCCTATCTCAGATGATATGAAAGTAGAGATTGCAAAAAACTCAAAAGAACTGAACTAATTAGCCTTAAAAAAACGAATTCAGTACCGTAGAAACCTTATTTTTATGCATACCAAGACGCTGTTTTAGGAAACATGATCGATTCAAAAGTATCATCTACGACTCACAAATAGGACTGATCATGCAATTTCATCTGAATGGGTTTAAGCCAGGGGATCCCGATCTATTTTCAAAAGCTCCCGGTACTAGAAGTCCAGGAGATCCTATCCCGCAGACCATAGATGTGCTGATAGCTGGATCTGGACCTGCAGGCTTATGTCTAGCTGCGCAACTCTCAAAAGTACCGCAAATTCGTACTATGCTGGTTGAACCTAAAACCGGGCCGATGGAGAAAGGGCAAGCCGACGGGATTAGCGTGCGCTCCATGGAGATGTTCCAAGCCTTTGGTTTTGCAGAGAAAGTGATGCGTGAGTCAGTTTGGATTAACGAGACCACGTTTTGGGGACCGGGCGTTGATAAGGGTCTCACACGACTTGCCCGTGTGCAAGACGTGCCCGATGGAATCTCAGAGATGCCACATGTGCTGATCAATCAAGCCCGGGTTCATGACATGTTCTTAAATGTCATGAGCCACTCCCCCACTCGGCTGGAGCCAGACTACGGCTTGAAAGTGATTGATTTAACAGTCGATCCAAGTGCTACTGAATACCCAGTTACAGTCAAGCTAGAACACACACATCCTGATATGCAGGGACAGTTCACTCAAATTCGAGCAAACTATGTGATAGGTTGTGACGGTGCTCGCTCAAATGTTAGGGGCGCTATTGGTGGTGCGTTACACGGGGACGCAGCACATCAGGCCTGGGGCGTAATGGATGTGCTTGCAGTCACTGACTTCCCAGACTGGCGAATGAAGTCCTTTGTCCGATCAAAAGATGAAGGAATATTAATGGTGCTCCCAAGAGAGGGGGGGCATCTTGTTCGTTTGTACGTAGAGCTAGATGCGCTAGGAGAAAACGAGCGCGTATCTGAGCGAGGGATGGGTGCGCAGGACATCATTGCCAAAGCACAAAGAATATTTCACCCCTTCAAACTTGAGGCTCGTGAAGTGGTTTGGTGGTCAATCTATGAGATTGGTCACCGACTCACAGATAAGTTTGATGATGTACCTGCAAATCAAATCTCAACTCGCACTCCTCGCGTAATGTTGGCAGGGGATGCATGTCATACCCACAGCCCAAAGGCGGGGCAGGGGATGAACGTATCCATGGGAGACGCGTTTAACCTGGGTTGGAAGCTAGTCAACGTATTAACGGGGCGAGCAGATCCTGCCCTTTTACACACTTACTCTGAGGAGCGAAGAGCTGCAGCCAAGGGTTTGGTGGAGTTTGATCACAAGTGGGCACGCGTAGTGGGCGCCAAAGCTGATAGCGAGCAGACTCAGGGGTTACCCAAAGTAGCTCAAGAGTTTGTTAACAACTTGCCCTTTACTTGTGGACTCACCATCCAATATGAGCCCAGTAAACTCTCATGTGTTTTGACAGGAGAGCCAAAGTATCAACACCTGGCAACTGGATTTGAGATAGGCAAGCGCTTTCATTCAGCACCTGTTGTGCGCTTGGCAGATGCCAAGCCCATGCATTTAGGGCATTGCATAGACGCAGATGCGCGGTTTCGCCTCTTCATCTTTGCCCCTAGTGCTGCCGACTCTCATTTAGGAGGGGGTGTTGTGGCCTCGCTTTGTGACTGGCTTGAACAAGACATCTCCTCACCCCTTCGTCGTCACACCGCCCAGGCAGAGGATCAGGATTCGGTGATTGATGTGCGTGCTGTTTTTCAGTCCGACTTTCGCTCGCTTGAGTATTCAAGCATGCCGACTCTGCTGCGCCCGCACGTAGGAGTTTATAAGCTGTGTGATTATGAGAAGGTTTTTTGCGCCGACCTAAAAGCAGGCGTAGAAGATATCTTTGATGCGCGAGCAGTTGAGCGCAGTCATGGGTGTATGGTGATCGTTCGCCCAGATCAATACGTTGGACATATCCTACCGCTTGAGGCGCGTAAAGAGCTAACTGACTACTTTGCCTCAATTTTGAAAACGAGAAGTTGAACTTGGTTTTGATACTTGAGTTGCCGCTAAATCTCCTAGTGCAACTCAAGTACTCAATCGGTCAGCAAACTCAACATGTTTTCATGGTGTGATTTGAATTGAGGGAAATACCTTTGTATCAAATCTATCCCCTCAGACTGGTGATCAAGAATCTCTTTGTATCTGGACTCGAATTTTTCTAACTCACCTAAAGAGTATTCAACAGTATCGTTTTTGAGTGTGTAGACTTCACGTGCAAAATCAGCGCTTGCCAAAATTTGCTCCACCTCATCTAATGAGCCTGGTAGTTTGTCAAGCTCAACATAGGATTGTCCGATTTGCTCTAACGCGTCAAGCATATCTAGAACTATATTTTGATAGTCCAGTGCAGTAAATTGGCGAAGATAGTCCTCGTAAAATTTTTCACCCATGAGCAATGATTTATTTGTCTTGGCATCAAAGACAAACAAACTGCTTCGCCTACCCAGTCCCGCACACAAGATCTGCTTGGTCTCTAAATTGATAAATAAAAATGTGGGCTGATAAACGTTATCTATTAACGCCCTTTTAAGGATGGGATAAACATCTACAAAGTCTTGGAACGTCTCGTAATCTTGGTCAACCAAATAGACCAAGAGGAGATGGGAGTCAAATTGTGGCCCGTATTTCTGGATCAACCTTTGATGGTCCTCATGATTGAAGTTTATGAAGTTATTTTCTGCCATCCATTTTTTGGAGTAAACATCGACCAAGTGGCCTTCACCCTCAAGTCTTTCGATTAGATGCATTGCCTTCAATGTGCCAGTACTTGAAATCATTAAGGTGCTCCTATGAGGAAAGTATGGTGTGAGTTTAGGCTCGAAATATTTCAGATCTTTGAATGTTTGTGTTTGTTTTTGTAAACGTTCAATTTAGGGGATAAAACAACCGAGAGGATTTGAATTCTGCATAGTTTCTTTAAAAGCCAAAGAAAATGGTTGATTTTTAGTAAAAACCCTGTGGTTTAGGGTGATTAAATAGCTTGAACCACGCAGATTTGGCTACAAAATATTTGGGTTGAAGAAAAGATGAAATGTTTTTGAATTTAAATGAAAACTTGAAGTTAAAAAATGTAGCCTGGTGACTAAATTTTGGTACGTTCATCATTAATTAAATCAAAAAATTTGCATGCTAGATTTAGATTAATATAAAAAACTGGAGTAAATAAATGAAATTATCAAGACGTAATTTAATAAAAGCGGGCACCGCATTGGCTGCACCTTGGGGGATCACTTCCTCAAACGCACAAAAAGCCGAATTCACCGTTAAATTTGGCAGCAACTTACCCGCTACACATCCTCTTAACCTGCGAGCTGTTGATTTGGCCAATAAACTGAAAGTCGAATCTAAAGGACGGATCGACCTTCAGATTTTTCCTTTTAACCAACTGGGCAACGATACCGACATGCTCTCACAGCTTAGATCCGGTGCGCTCGACTTTATGACGCTCTCTCCCCTCATCTTGGGAACTTTAGTGCCTGCGGCTCAGATCAATGGTGTTGGATTTGCATTTAAAGATTACAACCAAGTATGGGCCGCTATGGACGGCGATTTGGGTGGGCACGTTAGACAACAAATCGCTGCGACAGGAACCATATTCGCCTTTGACAAAATTTGGGACAATGGCTATCGTCACATAACCAATAGTGTGCGCCCCATCAACTCCCCCGATGATTTAAAAGGTTTGAAACTTCGCACACCACCTGGTCCAATGTGGGTGTCCATGTTCAAGGCCTTAGAGGCTTCGCCTACACCGCTTAATTTTGCTGAAGTTTATTCAGCTCTTCAAACTAAAGTGGTTGAGGGCCAAGAGAACCCCCTGGCTATTGTTTCTACAGCAAAGTTAAATGAGGTACAAAAGTACTGCTCAATGACTGGACACATGTGGGATGGTTATTGGTTCATGGGCAACAAGAAACTATTTGAACGCTTCTCACCAGATTTGCAAGTTTTGATGACCAAATTGGTTGCAGAATTTGCACTTCTTCAGCGTGCCGATGTACGTAGGCTCAACGATAGTTTGCAAGCTGACTTGAAATCTAAAGGGATGGTATTCAATGATGTCCAAACCGATGCATTTAGGACAAAACTACGCGCATCCGGGTTTTATGCAGAGTGGCATAAAAAATTTGGTGACGAAGCATGGGCTGAGCTTGAGAAATACACTGGAAAACTTTCCTGATACTTCTTTGTCTTATTAGGCTTCTTAGACCTCTTAGTCTTCTTAGACTTCTTAGTCTTATGAGTCTTAATATTTATTGAACTTCTCCTTGAGCAGGCTGATGACCCTTTGGGTCACCTCCTGCCAGTCCCCTTGTTTTTTTTGTCTAAAAACTTTTGCACTTGGGTACCATGGAGATACATCGGTATCTAAAAACCACCGCCAACAAGCATTGGCTTTGATTAAAATCCACGTATCAAGCCCTAATCCAGCACACAGGTGAGCCGTTGAGGTGTCTACAGTGATGACCAAATCTAAGTTTTGAGCAATTGCAGCTGTATCCGAGAAGTCTTTAATTTCTTGGCTTAAATCAAACATCATGAACTGCTCCTCTTTTGGCAAGCTCTCCCATTCTTTACGCGGTATTTCACCAATTTGAAGACTTACAACATCTACTGGCAGTTGGCTAAGGGCTTTAAATAACTTCAAATCAATGTTGCGCTCTTTATTACGCTCCCAAGTATCTACTTGATCAGGCCTGTAGCCACTGGACCAGACAAGCCCAATTCTTTTGCGCTTACTTGTTAACAATTCATCAAGCCTTTGTCCCCAATAGTTGCTTAGATTTTGATCTATTCTTAAGTAAGGTTTTCGCCCCGCAGCGCTTGTGGGGGGTGGTTGAGCGATTGAAGTAAGACCCAATGCAAGGGGTAGGCTCATCAGTGGACAGTGAAAATCAAAATGAGTAAGTTGTTCACCCCTTGCAAAAACACTCAAGTCTGGCAAAGATGATTTGATCAGGGACTTAAGTGCAGGTTGCACTTCAACGATTATGTTTAAGCCCTTGTTGATCAAATCCCCTACATAACGGATAAATTGAAGTGTGTCTCCAAACCCTTGCTCTGCATGGACCAAAAGCACTGCGGGAGTGGATACCGGCTGTCCAATCCAAAGGGGTTGCTCAAATGTTCTTTGCTTTTGATTGTTTTCTAGTTGATTGTGTCTCCACCTCCATTCATAATGTTTGAAGCCGCTTGCAAGATCTCCCGTAATTAAATAACAGTGTGCAATGTTCCAATGCGTTCGCACATGTTGGGGATCACATCGCAAAGCTGCTGAGTAACTTTTAATTGCGTGTTCATACCTTAGAAGCTCAAAATGACACACGCCGCTGTTGTAATGAGCGAGAAGGTGGGTTGGGTCGCAATCCGTAACTCTTTTGTATAAGTTAAGCGCAGCTTCGTAGTCCTTTAACTCACTCTTTACTACCCCAAGGTTATATAGTGCGTCAGCCCAGTTGGGATTGAGCTCAAGAGCGCGCTCTAAAGCATCTGCGGCTTTGTCCACCATGCCACAGGAGAAACGTGAGACTCCAAGGTTGTAATGGGCAAAGGCACTGTCTGGCTCGTTTTTGAGGGCGCGATCAAAGCACTCTGCTGCCTGATCTAATTTACCTAGGTGTTGGTAAGCAACACCCATATTAAGAATAGCTTGAGTAAGATCAGGTACTGATTTGAGGGCCAATTTGAAATTCATCAAAGCTTGATCGTGTTGATCTAGCTTCATAAAAATAAGTCCAATCCGGTTGTATGATTCACCGGGAGATTTACCGATTTCTTTTAATTTTTGAAAATTTTGTACTGCTCTGAGATAAAGGCCTCTGTCCTCAAAGTAGTTTGCCAACAAAAGAAGTGCTTTGCTGACAAATACTTGGTTGGGTTCGCTGTGATGCTCGATTAAGTTGCTACAAATTTGGGCTAGGTTAGGGTGTGATATTTGCAGAAATGCACCAAGCATGTTGTAGAGCAAGGTATAAATACTGCTAAATTTTTGAGGACTTTGCGTATAGCGTTCTTTAGCCCATCTAAATAACTCTGTATGCGCTGCATCGGAGGGTTGTAACGAGGTGTCAAACCCGCCAGAGGGTTCAAACAAATTGGGGAAATTGGTTTTTAGCGTATCATTTTGAAAAAGCTCGTCTTTACATTCAATAGCAAGCTCAGTGACCCAGGGCCAGGGCTCATCGTAGATCTGAGTATTTGTTGAATAAGTTTGAGATTTCTCATTCATAGTGCATTTTTACAGTGTCAGAGTTTAAATAAAATTTTAGAAATCTAAAACATTAAACAATCCGATTAATACTCAACTCCTCTTAGTAACCGTAACTTAAAAATTAATTTTGAACTCAAGCATCGAAAATTTAGAACTATTCCCTTTAGGGATGACGCTCTTTCCTGAGGGAATTATCGCACTCAATATTTTTGAGCCCAGATATTTGAGTATGATAAAGCGTCATCATTTGAGCGGTGAGCCCTTTGGAGTGGTCACATTACTCCAAGGTTTTGAGGTCAGTTTGCCTGAACAAAGTACCTCTATCGCATCTGGGGGGACGTTGGCAAAAATTATCCATTTTGAGGAATTGCAACCTGCACTTTTTCGGATCAAAGGCCTGGGGATGCAAAGATTTAATATTACCCAAAGGCATCCCTCAGTCGCCGGAGTAGAGCGCGTTGATGCCACTTTAATTAAGCCTGATGAGGAGGTACCTATCCCTACTGAGCTTCAAAAAACAGCAGATATGTTGGGCAAATTTATTGCTCACAACCAAGAGCAAGGATTAAAGCTCAACGAATTCCCCTTCTCCCAACCCTTTAGACTCGACGAGTGTGGTTGGGTTGCCAACAGATGGGCTGAGATGCTGAATTTGGAGCGCGCACAGAAGTTGGAGCTTTTGTTAGAGACTGAACCTTTGAGTCGCTTAGAGAAGATCAAAGAAATCATGTTGTGATTGAACTTGGTATATTTCTTCTAAGTTTTTCTAAATTTTTCTAAATTCAACCGGTATCAAGTACCTTAAGGTTCAATCTTAAGGTTGAGTTGTTTTATCAGTTTTTTCATCAACTCATACTCAGGCACACTCACATTTGTGAGCCCTTCGCTGTTGGTTGCTCTCAGTTGCCAGCCTTGGTTAAACAGTTGATTTCTGAGTTCAGAGTTCTGATTCAGTAGTGACACCGCTTTAGAGAGTCTGAGCAGTGCCTGAGGGCTTAACGACTTGGGCCCGACAAGCGCGTCCCAAACCTGCATGTCTGAAGCGTATCCTTTAATGCCCAGACTGGATAAGGTGGGTATATTGGGTGCCAAAATACTTTTGCTACCACTAATGCCTATAGCTTGGATTTTGCCGCTGTTCACGAGTGGCATACCTGCTCCAAGGGGTACCAAAGCCATTTGTATTTCCCCGGCCATTACTGCACCGAGTACGGCTGGATTGCCAGCATAGGGAACATGAACGGGTTCAGTGCCTGGGAGTAGCGCTTTTAGAGCCTCCATCCCTAAGTGGGCAATTGATCCCGTGCCTACAGAGGCATAATTCCAGTGTGTTGAGGCCTCCTTCGCGGCTTGAAAGAAAGCTCGCCCAGAGGGGAGTTGATTTGGCGCGACCAACATCATGGGACTACTGGCAATGAGGGATATGGGTGCGAAGTCTAACAATGGATCAAAACCAAGGGAAGGATATAAGAGCTTGGCTGTGGTTAAATTACCGTTGATCAATATGCCAAGGGTATGATCGTCCGTTGCTTTTGAGAGCATTTGAGCGGCCAAGTTTCCCGCAACACCAACATGATTTTCAACAATAACCGGTTGACCCAGTTCCTTCGCCAAAGGCTCACTAATTGCTCGTGCAATCATGTCTGGAGTTGAGCCTGCTGGAAATCCGACCAAAATCCGAACAGAATGTGTGGGCCAATTAGGTAAATTAGGCAAATTAGGTGCGGAAATTGAACTTGGCGTTGCTCTTTTAACATTTGTAGCCGCAGTTGAACGAAATGCATTCTCAGCAGACTGTGCAAAAGTTGGAGCCGTAACGTTAACCAGCGCAGACAGGGCGCATAGAGCAGCGCATAAAAAGGAGGTGAATTTTTTAATACTCATGTATTCTTGTTCTTATTTTCTTTGGGTTGTAAGAGTATCAGGCTTGCCATACTCCGTATCCATTTTCTCGAAGTCTTATTGCCAAATCCACCTCCATGTACCTGGCGTCCTCATAGGGCATAGGGTTTAGCTTCTCGTATAAATCCGGTAATAACCAAAGTCCGTACTCTTTAACAAACCGATTAGACTGAATACCGGCCTTGTGTTTGTCAAATCTTATATCGGGATCCAAACCTGTCATTCCAACGTAAACACAAGGCATTGCGTCTTTGTAATCTGGGTTGGATTTTATAAAACGACGTTCCCTCAAAACGTCCTTTGAGAGTTCGATCACATAGACGTTGTGATTCTCAGAGAGTTTCATTACGGATGAACAAAAGTTTCTGCCTAGAACCCTTTTGGAGCCTAGGGACGATAACAAATGGGTAGAAAAAACTCTTGAAACCTATTCAGCATATTCTTTGAGTTGTTCTATGCTCACAAAATCAAGCGCTCTTTGATGCGTGGATTCAAGTCTGACGGTTGGTGCGATACCTGCGGAGAAAGCCTCTCTCCAACGCAGTGCGCACAAACACCATTGGTCTCCGTCTTTTAGTCCGGGGAAGTTGTACTCAGGGCGAGGGGTGCTGAGGTCGTTTCCGCGTATCTTAGAGAAGCTTAAAAACTCATCACTCACAACGGCGCAAATGACGTGGGATCCCAGATCGTGTTGGTCAGTATTACAGCACCCGTCCCTGTAGTAGCCCGTCACTGGGTCTAGTGAGCAAGGGATGAGGGGTAAGCCTAAAACGTTAAGAGCTTTAGAGGACACGAAATCTTCCTTATTTTTAATTGCCTATGGGGGGCGGGAATTTGATCACATCTGCACCGTTGTTCTCACCAAAGCTTTCATCATCAAGTTTTTGAAGCAACGGTGGGGGCAGAGTTTTTGTGGGTTTGACGCCAAGAGTCTTTAGCATCTCGGCTTGTCTAATCACGTTACCTCGACCTTGGCTTAGTTTGCTAAATGCATTGTCATAACTACCCTGAGCTTGTTTGAGTTTGGTCCCTAGTGTCTCTAAGTCCTCAACAAATCCAACCAATTTATCGTACAACTCTGCGCCTCTATTGGCTATGTCTTGTGCGTTCTTGCTTTGAGCCTCTTGTCTCCACAAATGAGCCACAGTTCTCACCACAAAAAGCAGAGTAGAGGGGCTCACGAGAAGAACGTTTTTCTTCCAAGCCTCCATGAATATCTCTTTGTCATTGGAGATGGCTAGCATGAACGCGGGCTCAATGGGGATGAACATCAACACAAAATCAAGGGACTTTACCCCGTAAAGGGCTTGGTAGTTTTTGCTTGATAAGTCTTTGATGTGATTTTTGACTGAGTCGATGTGCTTTTTAGTCGCTGCGCGTTTGGCCTCAGAGTCCTCAGTTGACATAAATTCATCGTAAGCATTCAAGGACACTTTGGAGTCAACCACCAACGATCGATCCTCGGGGAGGTGTATGACAACGTCTGCCTGAGCTTTGGTGCCGTCCTCTCTGCTTTGACTGGCCTGTACGACGTACTCTTCGCCCTTTCTAAGACCAGATCCCTCAAGGACTCGTTCGAGTACCAACTCTCCCCAGTTGCCCTGTGTTTTACTTGAACCCTTTAGGGCGTTGGTTAGGTTTTTAGCCTCTTCACTTAAATTTTGATTCAGCGTCAATAGTTGTTTGACTTGTTCAGCCAAAGCAGATCTGTCCTTGCCCTCTTTGACATAAACATCCTCCACTTTTGCTTGAAACTCCGTGATCTTGGTCTTTAAAGGATCAAGCAACTGAGTGAGTCGTTGGTGATTGTCGTCGGAGAATTTCTTAGATTTTTCTTCAAGTATTTCTTGTGCTAAGTTTTTAAATTGGTCCGTTAAGCTTTCTTTGGCCTGAATTAGCAGTGTGATTTTTTCTGCTGCGCTAGATTTTTCATGTTCTAGTTGTACCTTTAACTCTGCAAGGGACTCATGGCTTTCGCTCAAGCGTTCTTTGGTTACATTAAGAGAATGCGATTCCTTTTCTAAATTGAGCCTAGTTTGTAGGTGAGCCTCTTTCTCTGCACTGAGTTGGGCAAGACCTGCGCTTCGCTCCTCTTTGCAGGTGCTTAGCTCTTGTTGAGTTTGATAAAGTTCTTCCTGTAAATTTGAGATCCGTGTATTGAGTTGCTCACGCTCACGTTCAAGCACTTGGAGTCTTTCAAGCGTTAAGGCTTGATTGATCAATTCACCAGATGAAATCGATGAGTCTGTCGCGTCTTTAGATTTAAAAATAAATCTGCTGATGACTGTTCCGATCACTACGGCAAATAAAACAGCCAAGAAGGCGGCAGATATGAGAATGGCGGGTGAGGAGAGCTCTTGCATGGGGTGAGTTAATTAGGCTGCTAGCTTGTTGATCATCACAAGTTTACCTTTAACACCCCGGGTGCTCATTTTGGCGTAAGCATCCTTGAGCTCACTCATGTTGTACACGGTGTCAATGAGGGGTTTGATTTTCCCCTCAACATACCAACTTGAGAGCTCTTTCAGCATAGTCCTGTTATTTTGATACTCTCTTCTTGAGAAGTCCCCCCAAAACACGCCTACGATGGATGCCCCCTTGAGGAGTGTCAAATTGAGTGGAAGACTTGGAATGGCGCCTGCTGCAAATCCAACGACCAAATATCTTCCCCTCCAAGCGATGGATCTAAAGGCTGGTTCGGCTAAATCGCCCCCCACTGGATCGTAAATAACGTTGGGACCCAAGCCGTTTGTGAGTGCTTTAATTTGCTCCCTAAAATTACCGGACGAATAATCAATGCATTCATCTGCGCCCAGTTCTTTGCAGATTTCACATTTCTCTGGGCTTGAGGCTGCGGCGATCACGCGTGCACCAATAGCTTTTGCAATTTGTATAGCCGCTGAGCCAACCCCGCCAGCAGCACCCAAAATCAATACTGTTTCTCCCGCTTTTAAGGCGCCACGGTCAATCAACGCGTGGTGTGAGGTTGCATAGGTCATGATGAAACTCGCCGCCTCCTCGGACGTGAATTTCTCAGCAAGTGGCAAACACAACTTTGCTGGAGCAACGGTGTGTGTACCAAACCCACCAGTGCCGCTCAAACACGCAACCCGGTCTCCAATTTTTAAGTGATCCACTTGAGAGCCAACGGCGCGGATGATGCCTGCGTATTCTGAGCCCGGTACAAAGGGTAGGGGCGGTTTGAGTTGGTACTTATTTTGAACAATCAACAGATCTGGAAAGTTAAGACTTGCAGCCTCTATCTCTATTAATACTTCCCCCTCCCCTGGAGACGGGGTGGGAACCTCCTTCCAAACTAAATCCTGTACACCTGTCGTTTGTTCACAAAACCAAGCTTGCATTTTATTTTCCTTTAGCACTTAAATGGAGATAGGTTTAATGATACGTCCGAAATGATGGATACAGATTGGCTTAGTTGTTCTTTGAGATGCAAAATTTCAATCAATTTTGCTTAAAACAAGGCTACATTCACAGGCGGATCACATAGTGACTCTACAATTAGATAACTTTTGAGGTTTTATGAAAATATTAGTATCCAATGACGACGGTTACCAAGCTCCAGGCATTATTGCCCTTTATGAAGCTTTAAAAGATTTGGGACAAGTTGAGGTGGTCGCACCAGAGCAAAACAACAGTGCAAAATCCAATGCCCTTACATTGAACGCGCCTTTGTATATCAACAAAGCACCTAACGGATTTAGATATATCAACGGGACCCCAGCCGATTGTGTTCATATTGCGCTGACGGGGCTCCTGGGCTATAAACCAGATCTAGTGGTATCGGGCATTAATAACGGGGCGAACATGGGGGATGATACGATCTACTCAGGTACGGTAGGGGCTGCTATGGAGGGGTACTTGATGGGGATCCCGTCAATAGCTTTCTCTCAGGTTAAAAAAGGATGGGAGCATATCGACGCAGCTGCAGCGAGGGCCAGATCTTTGGTGATTGAGCTTAGCGAAAATCATATTCTTGGATCTAAACCTTGGCTTTTAAATGTAAATGTTCCTAATTTACCTCTTGAACAGCTTAAAAGCCACAAAATTTGCCGCCTAGGTCGAAGGCACGCCGCAGAGCGAGTCATTACTCAGACAAGTCCAAGAGGCGAGGTAATGTACTGGATAGGGGGAGCGGGTCCGGCCAAGGATGATGCCAGTGATACAGACTTTCATGCAACAGCAAATGAGCACGTTTCAGTCACCCCTTTGCAAATTGACTTAACAGAATATTCACAATTAAATGCTTGGGAAAAAGTCCTAGGGTCTTAGACGAATTTCACTGAATGTTAAAGTCCTCTTAATTGTCAATTTTCGAACAATCTTTAATCTTATTTTTTGCATAGTTTTGAATGAGTAACGAACGGCCAAAATTTCCGCTAAAGCTAGATGCGTTGGAGTCCAAGAAAAATCTCAAAACGTCGACTTCGGTAGGTAAAAAATCGATCGTCCAAAACTCCAACACAACTAGCTCCTTGGGTAAGCCAGCTGCAAGCATTTTCCAAAGCCCTACGGGTGTAGGATTGGACTCGGCTGCGGTTCGCGAGCATTTGATTAGAAAATTAGCAGAACAAGGAATAGAGGACGAAGTCGTGCTTGGTGCGATGCTAAACGTAGAGCGGCATAAATTTGTCGACACTGCTCTTGTCAATCAAGCCTATGAGGACACGAGCTTACCCATAGGTTTGGGTCAAACCATCTCCAAACCCAACGTCGTAGCTCGCATGATTGAGTTACTAAGGAGGGGTAAGAATCTGAGTATTAACGGTAAATTAGGCAGAGTACTTGAGATCGGTACAGGATGTGGATATCAGGCCGCAGTGTTAAGTTTGGTATCTAGGGAGGTTTACAGTATCGAGCGCTTGAAGGGCCTATTTGACAAAGCCAAAGAAAATCTTAGGCCCTTTAGGATCCCCAATTTGCATTTGATTTTTGGTGACGGGATGCTTGGCTACGAACAAGGCGCACCTTACAGTGCGATCATCTCTGCAGCTGGAGGGGAGGACGTTCCCCAGGCCTGGTTGAACCAACTAGCTGTGGGGGGGAGAATCGTAGCCCCTGTAGTCATGCAAAACAAAACACAAGTACTTGTCGTTATTGATAAAAATGAGGAAGGGTTCACAAAAACTTATTTTGAACCAGTTCACTTTGTGCCTCTAAAATCAGGGATTAATTAGTTCGGTATGGAGACTTTTGATGACAGCCTTTAAATCCCGTTTTGATACATACAAAGACTGCGTTGGCAACCAACGCGGTGCAATTGTGTGTGTTACTTTGGCTGTCATATTGGGTGCGTGTTCCAGTCCCAACAACATCCGCATCCCAGCACCTGTAATTGATCACTCTCCAAATAAAACTGACAGCAGAGAAAGCAGTCGTGAATCCAGTCCTAGGGTTGCAAACCCTCAGGTTTCCACGGCTAATTTAGAGAGTTCGAACAAACCTGGGTATTACACCGTAAAGCCCGGTGACACCATCTATCACATCTCACTAGATAATGGTCAAAACTGGAAGGATCTTGCGCGGTGGAATAACCTTGAAAACCCTAACATGATTGAAGTGGGGAAGGTGTTGCGCGTACTACCTCCTGAATCGAATGTGAGTACAGAGGGGGTTGTTGTGAGACCGGTTGGATCGCAAAACAACCCAACCACTTCAACGGGAAGTTTAACTGTTGTGTCCGCCTCGCCTGTTGCCCCTGTTGCTGCAGTCGCTCCTGCTGTAAGTGCTGCCAATGCAGTCTCTGGTGTACCAGGGGCTTTGCCTGCACCAACCGTTAATGCCGTTTCATCGGCTGCTCCTAGCCCAGCCACCTTGCCGGCGCCTCCTCCCCGAACTGCACCTTCAGCCGTTGACAACTCCTCCGAGATTCCAACCTTTATTTGGCCATCCTCTGGGAAAGTGATTGCTAACTTCGATGAGGCCAAAAACAAAGGTATTGATATCGGCGGTAAGGCGGGGGAGCCTGTACTTGCTGCGGCGGATGGTAAAGTCGTATACGCAGGGGCAGGTTTAAGAGGCTACGGAAATCTAATCATCATCAAGCACAACAACACTTACTTGACTGCATATGCACACAACCAGACCTTGGTGGCCAAGGAAGACCAAATGGTCAAAGTAGGGCAAAAGATTGCTGAACTCGGCAGCAGCGAGTCCGAGCAGCCGTTGGTACATTTTGAGATCAGAAAACTGGGCAAACCCGTTGACCCACTTAAATGGTTGCCCGCACGTTGAGACATAAATCTAGATCTAGAGCGAAAGGCGTTGTCTCCAGTGAGAGTGACTCACTTGATCCGTCCTTTTACGTAAGTGCGCCCTCTTATTTTATTGAATCTCTTGATCTTGAGGGGCGAGGGGTGAGCAGACGCGAAGACGGCAAAGTCATTTTTATTGAAGGCGCATTGCCTTTTGAAACCGTTAAGGCACAAATAAATATTCGCAAGCCAAAATACGAGGAGGGTGTATGTGTTCAAGTGCTCAAAGAGTCCTCACAGCGCGTCAAGCCAGAGTGTGATTACTTTGGACTAAAAAGAACCAACTGCGGTGGGTGCAAGATGCAACACCTGCACGGGACGGCCCAAATCGCAATCAAACAAAGGGTGCTTGAAGACAATCTATGGCACATCGGTCGAGTGAAAGCACAAGAGATCATGCGAGCTGTTCAAGGACCTCAGTGGGGTTATAGATTTAGGGCGCGCTTGTCGGTTAGATATGTACGGGCAAGAGAGCATGCCTTGGTGGGTTTTCATGAGCGCCAAAGCAGGTACATCGCAGACATTCACTCCTGCAAAATTCTTCCCCCTCACATTAGCGACATGCTCTTGCCCCTGCGAGCGTTAATTAGTTCTTTGCAGGCTAAAGATAATTGTCCTCAAATTGAAGTAGCTTGTGGGGACGAAGTGACCGCCTTGGTGTTAAGGCATTTAGAGCCGCTCGTACCCTCCGATATTGAACACTTAAAGACCTTTGCCGCAGAGCACAATGTTCAGTGGTGGTTGCAGCCCAGTGGCACAGATTCGATTCATCTGATGGATGAGAGCGTACCCTCCAGGTTGGCTTACAGTATTGATGAATACGGCGTAAGAATGCCTTACAGGCCTGCTGACTTCACCCAAGTCAACCCCCATATCAATGAAGTGTTGGTATCCAAGGCTATTAAGTACCTACAACTTAAATCAGGTGAGAGCGTTGTAGACTGGTTTTGTGGATTAGGTAACTTTACGTTGCCATTGGCCAGCATCGCATCCAAAGTGTTCGGTGTAGAGGGCAGTGAGATACTGGTGGAGCGTGCGGGTGAGAATTATGAGTACAACCAAAAAAGACGGATGAGTTTGTTGGATTCAAAGGGACATGTAATTTTTAAACCCTTATGCCCGACTGAATTTGTGATGAGAAACCTCTTTGAGATGACCCCTGAGGTGCTGTGGGCCGATGGTTCTTATGATAAGTGGTTGGTTGATCCACCCCGAGAAGGCTGCTTGGCTTTGGTTAAAGCACTGGCACAGATTTGTCAGTTGCCAAGTGTTAGGAGTGCTAGGAGTGCTGGGGATGTTGCAGGGGTCGGCGAGGTTAACGATGCCACTGATGCCACCAATGCCATTAATGCCATTAATGAAATGAACCGGACTACTCTCGCCGGGGTGAATAAAGATTCCAACTCACAAAGTCCCGTTGATGCTTGGCGCCCACCTCGGCGCATTGTTTACGTAAGCTGTAATCCAGCAACTTTAGCTAGAGATGCTCAGATATTGGTTCAAGAAGCGGGTTATGTCTGCACGAGTGCTGGGGTCGTTAATATGTTTCCACAGACCGCTCACGTCGAGAGCATGGCCGTATTTGATTGGCCAACGAAATAAGAGACTAATCAACATTTAAAGCTGTAAACGAAGCTTGTGTGGCTTGCACTCAAAAAATCAAATGCCCATAAAAACCAAAAAGGTTCAAAAGTGTTTAGCTTTTGAACCTTTTAAGGTGTGATTCTTAGGTTAAATTAATCGCGCTCACCGCCCATAATGCCAAGCAAAGCCAGCAAACTTTGGAACACGTTAATGATGTCCAAGTAAAGAGTCAGCGTAGCAGAAATGTAGTTGGTTTCGCCGCCGTCTACGATTTGCTTTAAGTCATAGAGCATGAAGGCACTGAAGATACCAATAGACAAGACAGAGATCACAAGCATGCCTGCTGTAGAGGCAACAAACATGTTGATCAAACTGCCCACGATCAACATGATCACGCCGATGAAGAGCCACTTACCAAGGCCTGAGAGGTCACGCTTGATCACGGTTGAAAGACTGGCCATAATAAAGAAGACACCGGCAGTACCGCCAAATGCCGTCATCACCAGTTCAGCTCCGTTTTTAAAGCCCAAGACCATTGCGATCATACGTGAGAGCATCAGCCCCATAAAGAAGGTGAAGCCAAGTAAGATGTAAACGCCGTTGATGGAGTCTTTATTTCTCTCAATTAAATAGACGCCTCCAAAAGCACCTACCAAAAATAGAATGGTTCCTAGTCCGCCGGACAACGCGTAAGTAATTCCTGTGGCGATGCCAAGCCAAGCGCCAAGGACGGTTGGGATCATACTAATTGCCAGCAACCAGTAAGTGTTGCGCATAACGCGGTTTCGCCCTTGTGCATCAAGGGTTGCGTAAGGGTAGTCAATGGTCTGATATTGATCGTTCATTTTTAACTCCAAAAAGTATGCAATAAGCATATACAGACATTTTAGGACATTTCAAGCTATATAAACAATTAAACCCAAATTACTAAGGATAATAGGTTCGAAGCTCGTAAAAGGCCATTTTTAGCCATAAAACCCAAGTGGAGCCAAAAACTGCAGAGGGCTCGATTAGAATTTCCCCCAACAGGGAAGTTAACAAAAGTCTAGAGATTATCAATGAAAGTGACCAAATGAGAATCAAACATTACCTTGAAAGTGCAGATGTAAAGTCTATCCTGGCGTCCAGTGAGGCTGAAGCGCACAAGAACAATTGGGCCGTATCCATTGCAGTGGTTGATGACGGGGGGCACTTGCTTGGATTTTCTAGACTAGACGGGGCGGCTGCGTTCTCAGCTCACATGGCGCCTGCGAAGGCTCATACTGCAGCCCTAGCAAGACGCGAGACTAAGATTTATGAGGACATTATCAACAATGGGCGTTACGCCTTTTTGACGGCCCCAGATGTTGACGGTATGCTTGAAGGGGGTGTTCCTATCCTCAAAGACGGCCAAGTTATTGGAGCGGTTGGAGTAAGCGGTGTGAAATCAACCGAAGACGTCCAAATTGCAAAGGCCGGTATTGAAGCCTTTTACAAACAAAATCCCTGAGCTGCAAAAAATCTAACTTCTAAGGCCGTATGGTCAGGCTACAGCTAAACTCAGTACTTGAAGCAACGGGCAAGGGCACGGGCAAGGGCAAGGGCACTTAGGCGGCTTAATAACTCAATCGCTCTGGCCTGATTTCTTGAAGAATAGTGGTTGCAATTTCTTCAATGCTTTTCGTCGTAGTCGAGAGCCACCTAATACCTGCTCGACGCATCATTGCCTCAGCCTCCCTGACCTCATATTGACAGTTATCTAACTTTGCATATTTGGAGTTGGGGCGGCGCTCATTCCTAATCTCGCTCAATCGGTCTGGGTGGATGGTTAGACCAAAAATTTTATTAATGTGGGGTCTTAAGGCTTCTGGGAGTTGTTGCCTCTCAAAGTCCTCAGGGATGAGAGGATAGTTGGAGGCTTTAAGACCGTGTTGCATAGCCAAGTAAAGACTGGTTGGAGTTTTGCCGCTGCGGCTCACCCCGACTAAGATGACATCAGACTTTTCAAGGTCTTTGTTGAGTTGTCCATCATCATGTGAGAGGCTAAAGTTAATGGCCTCAATGCGGTCATGGTACGCGCGACTTTTACTGACATCTGAGAAGCGGCCAATTCGGTGGTTTGATTTAATACCGAACTCGTCTTCTAAGGGGTGGACAAAAGTTCCAAACATATCAAGAAGCATACCCAGGCAATTGTCTTTAACAACTTCAAAAACCTCTGTGTTCGCTAAAGTTGTAAAAACGATGGGACGTTTGCCCTCAAGTTCCGCCGTGTGGTTGATTTGCCTGACGGCTTGGTGGGCTTTGTCAACGGTGTCCACGAAAGGCAGTCTGACATGGCGCGGTGTAAGCTCAAACTGAGCCAAAATGGCATTTCCGAATGTTTCTGCAGTAATGCCTGTGCCGTCGGAGACAAAGAAAACGGTGTAATTGTGCATAACGTCCTGTCAAAATTTGTATATTGTTGTGGCCCAGAGGCCCCTTAATCATTAAACTTTAGTCATTTTCTCTAGAAAAGGAGAATTACTCGTTTTTTTGTAAAGCCTGAATAACCCTAAGTATCAACTAAAATAATAGTATTCTCAAATTTATAGACGCCGGTTCATGTTCTTCCCTCACAAGCAACAAAAATTTAATTGGGGTCAACCTGGGCGTTTAGTATCCGTCAGCTACAAGCTTAGTGAACACACGTTTCACCTGCAACAAAGTGTAGCCCGGATCCAAAAGGTTTTAACTTCTGGAGTATTTCTATGTCTAGCTTATTTGAACCGACCGCCTTGGTCGTCCCATTTGAAAACCTGAGAATGACCGACGTCGAGTCGGTTGGCGGAAAGAACGCAAGCTTGGGGGAGATGATCTCTCAATTACCCTCCGGTGTTAAGGTACCAACAGGATTTGCAACGACGGCTCACGCCTTTCGAGAGTTTTTAAAGTTTGAGGGACTGAGCGAGAAAATCGAACATCGCCTATCTACCCTTGATACTGAGGACGTGAGAGAGCTAGCAAAGGCGGGCTCTGATATTAGAGGATGGATTTTAGATCAACCCTTCCCCAAAGAGCTTGAGACCCAAATAGCGGCCGCCTTTAAGGCTCTGAATGGTGATCAGGCTGACGCTTCTTACGCCGTTCGCTCCTCCGCTACGGCGGAGGATCTCCCCGATGCCTCTTTTGCTGGTCAACAAGAGACATTCTTGAATGTGGTGGGCTTGGCCGACATACTGCACAAGATGAAGGAGGTTTTCGCATCTCTTTACAACGACAGAGCTATAAGCTATAGAGTTCACAAAGGATTTGCACACGCCGGCGTCGCTTTATCAGCCGGCGTGCAGCGTATGGTTCGCTCCGATAAAGGCTCAGCCGGTGTGATGTTCACCATCGACACTGAATCAGGATTTGAAGATGTGGTTTTTATCACCTCAAGCTACGGGCTTGGGGAAACTGTAGTTCAAGGTGCCGTGAACCCAGATGAGTTTTATGTTCACAAACCCATGAGCCGTGCAGGCAAAAAAGCAATCATCAGGCGCAGTTTAGGCTCCAAGCTTATACAAATGACGTTCACCAGTGCGGATGAGAAAAAGCAAACTGGACAACTCGTTAAAACAGTAGATGTTCCAGTTGAGCAAAGAAATAGATACTCACTAAGTGATTCAGATGTGGAGCAACTCGCTAAGTACGCGCTCATCATTGAAGAGCACTACGCACGACCCATGGACATTGAGTGGGGCAAGGACGGTGTGGATGGTCAAATCTACATCCTTCAAGCCAGACCTGAGACTGTCAAGAGTCAACAAAAGGGCAAGGCAGAAATGCGTTACACCCTCAAGGGTACTAGTAAGGTGCTTGCAGAGGGACGAGCGATTGGACAAAAAATTGGTACGGGCCATATCCGCTTGGTTCACTCCATAGCGCAGATGGACCAAGTCCAAGCGGGAGACATATTGGTCACGGACATGACAGATCCCAACTGGGAACCTGTTATGAAAAGGGCCTCTGCGATTGTGACCAACCGAGGTGGGCGCACCTGTCACGCTGCAATTATTGCCAGAGAACTCGGTATCCCTGCTGTAGTTGGATGCGGGGATGCAACAGAAACATTGACAGACCAAACTCTAGTGACAGTGAGTTGCGCTGAGGGTGATACTGGATTTGTATACGAAGGTCTCTTAGAGACTGAGGTGACTGAGGTTGAGCGTGGCACTATGCCCAAAATAGCAACCAAAATCATGATGAATGTGGGCAACCCTCAGTTAGCTTTTGATTTTGCGCAACTCCCTAATGAGGGTGTGGGTCTTGCACGATTAGAGTTCATCATTAACAACAACATTGGTATTCATCCAAAGGCAATTTTGGATTATCCCAACTTGGATGCCGATCTTAAAAAGGCTGTGGAGTCAGTTGCCAGAGGGCACAACTCACCAAAGGCTTTTTATGTAGACAAGGTGGCTGAAGGGGTTGCGACTATTGCAGCAGCTTTTTGGCCCAAACCTGTGATTGTTCGTTTGTCAGACTTCAAATCAAATGAGTACCGCAAATTGATTGGTGGTAGTCGCTATGAGCCCGAAGAAGAAAATCCAATGCTTGGTTTCAGGGGCGCTGCAAGGTATTTGGCAGAGGACTTTAGACCCGCTTTCCAAATGGAGTGCGAGGCAGTCAAGCGAGTTAGAAATGAAATGGGACTGACCAACGTCCAAGTCATGGTGCCATTTGTAAGGACCCTTGGACAGGCAAAAGCGGTAACTGATTTACTTGCTAATTTTGGTTTAAAGCGCGGTCAAGATGACTTGAAAGTTTTGATGATGTGTGAGATTCCGAGCAATGCAGTGCTCGCCGATCAGTTCCTTGAATACTTTGATGGTTTCTCCATTGGATCAAACGATTTGACTCAGCTAACTTTGGGCCTAGACAGAGACTCAGGCATGCCACTGTTGGCCGCTGATTTTGATGAGCGAGACCCAGCGGTTCAAGTACTCCTTAAAAACGCAATTGATGCTTGTCTAAAGAGTGGCAAATATGTTGGTATTTGCGGTCAAGGCCCAAGCGACCATCCAGACTTTGCACATTGGTTGGTTGACCAAGGTATTGCCTCAATTTCCCTCAACCCAGATAGCGTGATTGCGACTTGGAAGTCCATTGGGGACAAAGCTTTAGGGCTTTAACGGGACAAGGCGTCGACAAAGGTTCTAGGCCTTAGGCCCTGTGAACTAGAGAAAAAATCACACTTTTTTGTTGCTTTAGTGTCTGCAGGGCAGGGGGTTATTGCCATCAATGGGCAAAAATAGTTATAATAACCCTCTTTGCCTTGCTCTACCACGTCTAGACGCCGTGGGGGGCTCAACCCACAAGGAGTGCTTATGCGTCATTATGAAATCGTACTTTTGATCCATCCTGATCAAAGTGAACAAGTCCCAGCAATGCTCGATCGCTACAAGAGCATGATTACAGCTGGTGGCGGTGCAATCCACCGTGTCGAGGACTGGGGTCGTCGCCAATTGACCTACATGATCAACAAGCTTGCCAAGGCGCACTACATTTGTGTGAACATTGAGGCCAGCCAAGAGATCATGGCCGAGCTCGAGCACGCATTCAAATTCAATGATGCAGTTCTTCGTCATTTGACAGTTTCTAAGAAAAAGGCCGAAACCGGTCCTTCAGTCATGATGAAGTCTGTTGAGCGTGAAGAGGCCCGCAAAGCTCAGCATTCTGAGTTCCAGGCTTAAATTTTCAAGAGCAACAGTTAATTGATAAGAAAGGCGTGAACCGAGTAGAGCTAAGTGCAAAGATAGTTGAAAAATCTGCGCAACGTTTTACTCCTGCTGGACTCCCGGCTCTGGATTTGATCTTGGAACACGAGATGGAATTGGAAGAGTTAGGTCGCAAAAGGCAGGTGAAGTTATCAATAAAGGCTTTAGTGATGGGGGAGATGGTTAAAGCCATCAATGACGCAGCACTAGGCACAGAGTTGAAATTTCTAGGATTCTTGGTTTCACCCAAATCATATAAAACTGTTATTTTTCATATTCAAGAAGTTTCAAAGTTATAAGGGAGCCTCCTATCATGGCAACATTTAAAAAGTTTAATAAAGACAAGCGTCCAAAGCGCAACACACAGTCTCTTTTGTTCAAGCGTAAGCGTTTTTGCCGCTTCACAGTGACAGGTGTTGAAGAAATCGATTACAAAGATATCGACACATTACGTGACTTTATTGCAGAAAACGGAAAAATCATTCCTGCTCGTTTGACAGGTACACGCGCTATTTTCCAGCGCCAACTCAACACTGCAATCAAGCGCTCACGCTTCCTTGCTATGTTGCCTTACACCGATCAACACAAGATCTAAGGAAAGCACAATCATGCAAATTATTCTTCTAGACAAAGTTGTCAACCTTGGGGACTTGGGTGACGTCGTTAAAGTTAAAGACGGTTTTGCTCGTAACTTTTTGATTCCCTCTGGACGTGCTAAGCGTGCGACAGATGCAGCGATCAAAGATTTCGAGGCACGTCGTGCTGAGCTTGAGAAAGTGGCTGCCGAGAAGTTGGCCGCTGCCAAGCAACTCGGTGAGAAACTCGGTGGTACTACCGTTAAAGTCACTCAAAAGTCGGGTGTTGATGGACGTTTATTCGGATCTGTCACAAACCACGATATTGCTGATGAACTTAACAAAGGTGGATACACCATATTGAAATCACAAATCCGTATGCCTAATGGCCCGATCAAGGTCGTTGGTGACTCTAGCGTTAGCGTGTCACTGCACACCGATGTAGTGGTTGATATCAACGTTAGCGTTTACGGCGAAACAGCCTAAACCCGGGTAAGCTTCATCTTATTTTTCTAACGTACCCCGTTAGAAAGACCGAGAGGGGAGAGAAGTCAATCACAATTGACTTCTCTCCCCTTTTTAATTCTTATGCAGCTTAAAGCTGTTTCATTAGAAGTTACTCTGCACTTGTACAAGCTTTTGAAGAGTTAGTTCACAGGTTATCAACTGGGTTATTCACATCATTAATTTTTTTTGTTTTGAATAATTTCAACGCCTAAGCTCCTAAGACTGCACCTAAAGATACCGATGGATGTATAGTTGGCAGTTGCAAAGGTCTTAATATTTTCCATGTCAGTTGTATCTTTCTCCCGCAATAAATTCAACTCTCAGTCAAGCGATCCTCAGATTGCGCAGCTGCGAGTGCCACCTCATTCACTTGAAGCAGAGTCCTGCGTTTTAGGGGGCTTGCTTTTAGATAACTCGGCTTGGGACAGAATTGCAGATACTTTGTCGGATACCGATTTC
This sequence comes from uncultured Burkholderiales bacterium, assembly GCA_903910745.1. Taxonomy (GTDB): domain Bacteria; phylum Pseudomonadota; class Gammaproteobacteria; order Burkholderiales; family Burkholderiaceae_C; genus Limnohabitans. The sequence continues at coordinate 1,566 of CAIWAO010000118.1, read as the reverse complement.
TATAAACTCGAGCACCGCATAATTTACTCTGCGATAAAGAGCTTGATTGAGTCCAGTCGGCCTGCAGATGTGATTACTGTTTATGAGGCCTTACAAGTTGAGGGACGTGCAGAAACAGTGGGTGGATTAGGGGGGCTTAATTCACTGGCTCAGTACGTTCCAAGCGCAGGCAATATTAGGCGCTACGCAGAGATTGTTAGAGAGCGTGCGATTCTTCGTAAATTGGTGATCGCCAGTGATGAAATTGCAAACGAAGCGTTCAATACGAAAGGTAAACCTGTTTCTCAAATCTTAGAGGAGGCAGAGCAAAAAATCTTTCAAATTGGCGAGGAAGGTTCAAAGCTCAGACAAGGCTTTCAGCAAATGAGCAAGTTGGTTGCAGATCTCATTGGACGGGTGGATGAGATGTCCAATGATCCAAATGATATTACCGGAGTAGCCAGCGGTTTTAGGGACTTTGATGAAATGACCTCTGGACTTCAGCCCGGTGACCTTATTGTTCTCGCAGCTAGACCCTCCATGGGCAAGACGGCACTGGCCATTAACATTGCAGAGCACGTCTCAGTTGTAGAGGGGCTTCCGGTGGCGGTCTTTTCTATGGAGATGGGGGCCTCACAACTTGCTATTCGTTTGGTGGGCTCCATCGGGCGCATAGACCAAAATCATTTAAGAACAGGCAGACTCACAGATGATGAGTGGCCCCGACTTACAGATGCCGTCGATAAGCTCAAGTCAGTATCTCTTTTTATTGATGAGACACCAGGGCTTAGTCCAAATGAATTAAGGGCCAATGCCAAAAAGTTGTCCCGCCAGTTCGGCAAACTTGGGTTGATCGTTGTAGATTATCTCCAACTAATGTCAACCGGATCATCTGATGGAGACAACCGCGCGACAGAGCTTGGAGAAATCTCCAGGGGCCTGAAGATGCTGGCCAAGGAGCTTCAATGCCCCATCATCGCCTTGTCGCAGTTGAACAGGGGGGTCGAGACCCGACCAGATAAGCGACCCATGATGAGCGATCTGCGTGAGTCCGGCGCCATTGAACAAGATGCAGATGTGATCATGTTTATTTACCGTGATGATTACTACTTTAAAGACTCAAAAGAACCTGGGGTTGCAGAGATCATTATCGGTAAACAAAGGAACGGACCAACGGGCACTGTTAAGCTTGCTTTCTTAAAGCCACTTACTAAATTTGAAACTATGTCCAGAGGCAATGAGCGAGACTGAGTTGGATCAAGAAAGACCAGGTAAATGTCGCCACGCTTCATGTCAGTTCGCCACCAACCAGTCATCGCGAATTGTTTGGCGCTCCGGGGCGTAATCGACCAGGGCCTATGATGTTTAATCCTGCCCTTTTCGTTCTTGATAGCTATTTGGTCCCATAATGAATAGTCAATTGGAGGCAACATGAATTCAAAACGAAAACTTCTTTTAGCAATGGGTTCAGGGCTTGTCTCATCTGGCTTTGCTCAGTCCCCGGCTTCTGCCCCCCCCAAAGAGAAAGGTCCATTGGTTTGGTTAGATATGGACCAAGCAGAGCTTGATGCTTCTTATGATCAAAGT
>CAIWAO010000117.1 GCA_903910745.1 uncultured Burkholderiales bacterium | reverse complement strand
TATCGGAGTTTATTCAGGTTCAGTGACAAGAACTCTGCGCCCAGGTATAACTTTTAAAGCAGATTGGAATTTAGACAATCAGAAAATTATTGCAGGTTATTGGGTTGAGAGAGCTGATCAGACTCAAACAAAGCCGGCAACAACTGTAGACAACAATGGTAACGTTGCGAGCCCCTTCCTCACAAATAATCTCATCACTCTTGCCAATGGACAGCTTTATGAGAACAGGAACTACAACACCATTTCTACTGCATCCGCTTTCTTCGTAACAGACACAATCACGATTAACAAGCAATTGGATATTATTCCTGGCATCAAATACACAGATGAGCGTCGCAACTTTACCAACTATGCAGCAAACGGACCTACATCACCCAATGCGATAGATTACAAAGTTAATGTTGATTACAACTCATTCCTTCCAACTATCGGTGCAAGGTATAAATTAAACAGCAAAGAACAAATATTTGGTAACGTAACAGAGGGTATGAAAGCACCAGGAAACTTTGTGCTTACAAACCTTGCAGTAAATGCAAGTTGCACTCCTGGAACTTCACCATCTAACGTGAACGGAACAGTTAGTGGTTGCGCACTTCAAAATACAGCGATACAAAAGGAAACTTCTACTACCACAGAGGGTGGATATAAGTTTGCAGGTGATACGCTCAATGCAAGCGCTACGCTCTTCTTTACACAATTTCAAAACCGAATTGCTTCATCCTACGATCCCGTTACGGCAACAGTATCTGATATGAACGTAGGAAGTTCAACAATGAGTGGCTTGGAATTACAGGCTGGTACAAAGCCAGTTAACGGCTGGAGTGGATTTGGATCATTTACCTACACCAACAGTATTTTGAATAGTGACTTCAATACACTTACTTCAGCAAATGCGCCTATCACTCTTAACACCACTGGCCGACAATTCCCAGATACGCCAAGAATCATGGCTGGTGCAATGCTTCAGTACACCACAGGACCATTCCTCACAGCTCTCAGTGCCAAGTACACAGGTCTTAGATACTCAACATTGATGAACGATGAATCAATCGGTGCATACACGACAATGAATTTAGATACAGGGTATAGATTTGAATCCTCAACGTTTTTAAAGAGCCCAACTCTTAGATTCAATATCAGTAACCTCACCAACTCTTCATACCTTATTGCCAACAGCGGAAGTGGATCCAGTATCACACCGACGGTAAGCACAACAATCAAAAATGGTGGCTCACCTAGCTACTACGTTGGAGCACCAAGGTTTTGGAGCATGTCTTTCACTACGGAGTTCTGATAATTGCTTGAAATCCTTCACCAAGCAATTTATGTCGTGATGGTTATTGCCGCAATTCTTTTGTTGGCAATAACCATAGAACGATATATATTTGCAAATACCAACTTTCGCAGAGCTAGAAAAGTAATCGATGAGATATCTGAATCTAGCTTTACTTTAGCTCACTCTAAACCGAATGATGCAGTTTTGGAGATGCTTTTTGAGATTGATAAGGGCCGCAAAACTGTATCAAAACAAGAGCAAATTCAAGACATTGCAGATGCCTCTTACATCCACGCTAGAGATAAGCTTTTTAATAAACTATGGATTCTTGACACAATCGTAACAGCGGCTCCGTTACTTGGACTCTTAGGTACGATTTTCGGAATTGTTGATACTTTTTATGCTATTTCGAGCTCTGGAATGTCCGACCCAAGCGGAGTGAGTGCAGGTATAGGAACTGCACTTTACTCTACAGCGTTTGGAATTGCACTGGCGTTAGCTGGTCTACTTTTCTTTAATTATTTAAGCCAACTGAACGAGCGCATTTGTGAATATCTTAAGATGATCATACTTAGAACGACAGGACATATTGCTTAATGTACTGATCTTAATAATTTGAAGATAAAGCAAATTCGGGCTTGACAATCAATGGTTGTCAAGCCCGAATTCTTTATAAAGCTTAAAATTTAGCGGTCATAATCAATCGTTATATTTAGGATTGTTTTTCTCAACTATGAAGGGCCTAAATGAGAACGGAAAATTTGCCTTCTTATTTATTTCAATCTCGACGGCTTGAATTTGATCCTCACCCATGACTTGTAGACGATAAAGGTTCTCTAGGACATGTTTACCGTTGGTCATCTTAATTGGCTGATCAATGATGAGTTTATGGCTGTCGCCGTTCACAAGGAGCACAGGCTTTTGAAAAGCCTCAGCTCGTTCGGTAAACTTTTGTATCGTATCTTTAAATCCGCTTGTATCGTCTTTGGCAAGTCCTTTTGAATAGAACATGTCTGCTTGGTACAGGAACACTACGCCGTCTAACTTTTTATTACTTGCAATATCAAATGCATAATCAATCCAAGCCAAATTTGCTTGATTTCGCTCTTTGTACTCAGCATCCGCCTCAGGTGTGCGTCCAAAATTATTGTTGGAACCCGGGATGTGAAGGCTTACAAAAATAAATTTTTTCTTAATCCATAATGAGTTTTCTACAAACTTCTTATACCCGATCATCACATCTGCTTGACGTGTCAAATCCAACTTTGTTTTCCCAAAACTTTTAGTATCTTTAAAGTCCACTGATCTCAAATAAGACAGTCGCTCAAGAGGATCGTACTCACCAGCAGCAGGCCTGTGGCAATCAGTCCATTCATTGTCCCCAATGCTATAAACCAAGGGTTGATTAAAGGTGTTAAAGTAATTATCAATCTTGACGGCGTATTCATTTGTACAAGGACTAGAGCCGGATTTGGTATCGCCTAAGAAAACACTGAAATCGGGCTTTTCTTTGTTGATTTCATCAATCAAGCGTTCAAATCTTGGAAAGTCACGAGGATTGGTATATGGCATATCCCCTAGGACCATAACCCTCAGGTTAGACGCAAGGGTTAAACTTGAACAGCTAACCAAGCTGAGTACTAAAACTGCTTTTCGAATTTGATTGAAGTGTTTTTGTTTCATAGTGTGAAGAACTTAATTGTATAAAAAAATCCCGCCTATCGCTAAGCAGGGTTAAAAGGTATACGGTAAAAAAACCTTACCTTGGAGATAATCGAAGAATCTACGAATACCGGCTTAAAACTTTAAGCGCATTCCAAAAGATACGAGCAAGTTAGAGTTAGAAGCAACTTTACCGCCTGCTGTTACGCTATTGGCTGCAGCTACGTTATAAGCAGCACCCGTAAAGTTAGCATAGGAGATGCCTTCATAAAAGTCAAAGTACTTGTTGACCTTGAAGTCAGCAACGACTGAACCCCAATAAATGTCTCCCTTTGCTTGAGCACCATTGCTATCCATTGTTTGCAAGTCGTATAAACCAACAGCAATGTTGACCTTTGGCGTTACGTTGTAGTCACCTCCAACAAATGCCACTGAATACTGTTTGTTAGGCTTACCTTGTGCAATACCGTCAGATAAATAAAG
>CAIWAO010000116.1 GCA_903910745.1 uncultured Burkholderiales bacterium | reverse complement strand
TATTTTGGATATGAAAATCAAGAGCTTCCCAGCTAATTGAAAACAGTGAAAGGGTGGTATGACGCTGCCCTTCATTATTTTGGGAGAGAGATGAACGAATCGCTATTGAAAATTCGATATTAAAAATTAGCAATTAATTCAAAACTATTGAAAACGCTCCACTTTTAGTGGGGCGTTTTCAATTGGACGATGAATTGTGTGATGTGCAGTTTGAAAGCTTCAATCCAACCATCAAGCCTGTATGAACCTCGGTTAAAATGTTTGTAATGATATAAAAATCTACGCCTCCAAGCCATTAAATATCCAGACTGCATGCACTTCATCTTGAAAATTTTTAATACAAAAAATGCTTCCAGACAATGATTCATTAGCTTTGTTTGTGAAAGCAGCAGAATGTGGAAGTATCACCAAAGCTGCCGAGGCATCTCACATAAGCTTGGGCGCTGCGAGCAGACGAATTGCTCTTTTAGAGCATAAATTCAATACCACTTTATTTGAAAGAACCTCAAAAGGTATTCAGCTAACACATGCTGGTAGTGCGCTGGTGGAGTACGCTAAAAATATCTTAGTTGATCTTAACAAGATGCAATCGGAAATGAGTGCATTCGAGACAGGTAGCAAAGGGGTGCTTCGGGTACTGGCCGCTTCCTCTGCAATGGCGCAGTACTTGCCCGAGGATTTGGCAAGGTTTTCACGAGCTTATCCAGACTACAGGCTAATTGTGCATGAGGCGTGGAGCACTGAAATTATTCAATCTGTCTCATCAGGCGAGGCAGATGTTGGAGTCATCGTTAAGGGTGCGATCGTTGATGGGTTAGACATTATTGAGTACCGTACTGACCAACTTGCGGCGTTGTTTCGTGCCGATCACCCCTTAGCCAAAAGGAAATCAATTGAATTCGCTGATGTTTTGGACTATGAGCTAATCGGTTTAGAGGCTAGTGCTAATTTGATGAAGTTGCTGACTATGGAGGCGACCAATCTTGAAAAAACCATGAAATTACGCGTTGAAGTCAAAAGCTTTGAGGCGGTCTTGAGAATGGTGCAATCTGATTTAGGGGTTGGTTTGTTGCCCAAAGATTTTGGTATGTCAAAGACTGGCACCGGAGATTTGGTTTGCAAGCCTTTGCCCGAGGCCTGGGCTGTGAGACAGATGCTTATTTGTACGAGAAAAGAAAAACAGAAGAGCCAAGCCTTACTAGACTTCTTGAGCATATTGATACCTACTTAACTCTACAGTCTTGAAAAAACTTCCTTGAACGAGCATATTAAGAAGGTTAAATGTATTGCTTCACATGACGCAATAATAGGTGCATAAAAAAGTGCCAGAGGCTCAGCTAGAGCTGGCAAATAAGCACCATGGCCCTCATATGATAATTTGAAGTCTATTATGTGACAAATGAACGTGTCATTTAAAAAGCGATAGTAAAAAAGCATCAATTCTGTCTGCTGCTTTTGTAGTTGCTTCCTCATCTTTGCCTACATGTGGATTGAGTTGAACACATGCATCAGAATATTTAAATTCTTGATTGGTATCTGCATTAAATAGCAAACCGTTTGCTTTTTCAACAATTTGGCAAGCTCTAACAGTCTGAGCATCTTTGGATACGCTAGGAGGAGTTGTACCTAAAGGTGAATCAAACGCGTGTGGGCCAAATTCGTACTCATAGAGCTCGACATTTTGGTTGGCTGTTTTAAGCTTCGTAAAGTATGATTTACAGGACTCAAGTGGGTTGTAATCATCGCTCTTTCCGTGATGCATTTGAATGGGTTTGCCAGTAGTTCTCTCGTCCCCAATATAACTTGTTCCACAATCGGCGTAAAAGGGTATGTGCGCTGCAAATTGAACACCGCTTTTGTTCCAAGTGTCATTAAAGCGTTGCAAGCTTGAAAAAAGTGCAGCTTGCCCCCCTCTGGAAAAACCCATCATGATAAATTTAGTGGAATCTAATCGAGGATGCTTAGCAAGTATCTCCATCGCCCTGTAGCTATCAAGGATCATGTTAAGTCTTCCAAGTGAGGCCTGGTTAGGTCCCACAACCGTTAACCCTCTGCCCGTAAATGCATCTAAACTAAAAGTGGCGTATCCTTTGGAGAGAAAGTGGTTTGACCAAAAATCAATATTCGCGCCCATACCACTAGAGCCGTGTAGTAGAAAAATAACTGGGAGCTTTAGGCTGGAGGGTTTTGGCGGGAAACGCAGTATCCCGCCAATCGTTACTTCCCTACCGTTTTTATCGCCTATCAAAAATTGCTGATCAGTAATTGTCAATGAAGGCACGGCGTATACCTCCGAGCGTGCACTAACACCAGTTAGATCGCTTGCATTAGAAAAGATAGAGGCAAGTGATAAAGTCCCGATTAATATAGATTTGTAAAACATGTTAGTCCGTTGTTTGGTTTAAATAAGACGAGAGTCATTTTATGAGGAGATTTAATTTAGAAAAATCAGTGTGGCTGATTTACACAAATAGAAATTTTTTAGATTAAATTTTTTAAAGCTATTAAACGTTGATGTTTAGAAAGAGTTAGCTAAAATTAAAACAATTACGAGTGTGAGAGTACCTATGCAAACACCCGATTTAATCTTTTTCGGCCAATAGCTATTATTGTCCAATCTAATCATCTATTTTGAAAAGTTTCTAGAAGACTTTTAATTTTAAGTTATTTAAAAATGCGAAGTCTTAGAACTTACAGTTAATTTTGAATTGTATTCAGGGATTCCCCCATTGACCAAGTTAT
>CAIWAO010000115.1 GCA_903910745.1 uncultured Burkholderiales bacterium | reverse complement strand
GCAATCGAGATCAGCATGGCGCGCATTCTAAAGTTGAGCCATCCTGTGTCCCTGAGCATCACCACACAGGCATCAACTAAGGGCCAACCCGTTTGTGCGCTAATGAGACGCTCAAAGTGCTCGTCTGACCATTCATTTTCTCTAAGACCATTGAAGCCTTGATTCATATTGCGCCACTCAATTTCAGGCTCACTTTCTAGTTTTTGAATAAAGTGGCAATGCCAATGAAGTCGACTTAAAAAATTATGAAGTCCTCTACTTTGGTAGGGTTTAGTCAAGGGGCTTTGAATGGTTGCATTCGTAGCTTGAACAACTTCTCTCATACTAAGGCAACCCAGGCTCAGGTAGGGCGATAGCCTTGAGCAAGCGGTAGTGGCTTTAAGGGGAGAGGAGATCCCGCCAACGTACGTTGTGCTTCGGTCCGTTAAAAAAGAAGATAAGATCTTAAGTGCTTCAACCCGTCCCCCAAGTTGTCGCCCAGGGCAACGATCTTGGTTGATTGACCACTCATCAACCAAGGGCCAACGCTCACTTGGGAAAAGCGAATGCAGATGATTTTGTAAATTGATATCTACCGCGCAAGTTGAAACTCTAAACTGAGGTGCGTTCATCAAACGATCCCACTGTTGGTTCCACTGATTGCGAGAGGTAAGTCCTCTGAGGACGCCGTGCTGACGGTATTCGGACCATCGCACGTTTTTAGATTTCAGCCACTTCTTAACTAAGATATCTCGTTTGAATGTGATTGCGTTTCCGCTCTCTTGGTAAGAGTGCACCGCTGAGAAAGGGCTGGATGCGTATATTTTGGAGAAAACATCTATTGCTTCTCCATTCATCAGGGTAAGATTGAGATTGAGACTCTTTAAATCTTTGGCCAAATCTAAGAGAGATTCTTTTAAGAAATCCAGCTGTCTTCTTGATGTGTCCCTCCCAGCCCAATAAGAGGGCTCAAGGATATAAAGACAAATGACTGGACCTTGCTCTAATGCCGAAAAAAGAGCCTCATTGTCATGTAACCTTAAATCGCGCTTGAACCAAACAACTGAATATGACATATCGATATGGAGCTCTTGCAGGTACTTAGTTGAGTGTCAAAAAAGCTAGTCGAGTTGTCTGATGAACTTGTAGCTAGGGATGAAGTCTAATACAACCACATTTAAATGAGTTACCAAAGCATTCTAAAAGCCTTATGTTCCAACATAATAAAAAGGTAAACACTAACTCATATAAAGATTTGAATGATTCGAAAGAAAAGAGCTTACTCTTACCTCTTTGAGTCTATCAAAGCCATATTTTAAATAATTTGGCTCAAACGTTCTTGTCGGGTATAGCGAAGATCTTGAAAATTTTTGACTAAAATGCATTGTGTTACTAGCGTTTAATATTTTTTGGAAGTAAAAAAATGATTATTGATATAAATTCACTTCCACCCAATGATCAATACAAGTTGCTGATTGGAACAATTGTTCCAAGACCCATTGCATTAATTACGACATACTCTGAGGTGAGTGGAGATAATGCAGCCCCTTTTAGCTTATTTAACGTCATGGGGGAGGACCCCCCCGTGCTTGTGGTTAGTTTGGAGTCTAGGAAAACAGACCATTCTTTGAAAGACACTACGCTCAACATTATGGAAAATGGGCAGTTTGTAGCTCACACAGTGGATGAGAACCTAAGTCAAGCGATGAACATTTGCGCTGCAGATTTTCCACCCACTATATCAGAGGCAGGGGTTGCAGGGCTAACCCTTGTCCCTGCAAAAGTAGTTAAAGCAAAATTAATACAAGAAGCTCCTGTAGCCTTTGAGTGTGAAAAAATTGCATTTATACAAATCAACCCTCATCGAAATATATTATTGGCTAAAGTTTTGATGATGCATGTTCGTGACAACATTATTGACCCCACTAATTGGCGTGTTAACAAAGAAAATTATCATCCTATCGGTCGATTGTTTGGTCCCTCTTACACTAGGACAAACGACACTTTTGATATGACAATTCCTAAATACTAAATCGACTCCAACTTAATTTGATTTGAAAGTTCTAAAATGTCTAAAATTTTAGTCGTAAATCCCAATAGTACCCGCATCGTCACTGAGCAGATAAATATAGCTTTGGAGTGTTTCAGGAGCCCTAAAGGGCCTGAAATTATTTGCGAAACTCTTTCCAGTGGCCCACCGGGAATCGAGACTCAAGCGCATGTTGATGGAATCAGTGAAAAAATGATTTCTTGGCTAAATGAGTACCCAAGGTTAAAGGAAGTTGATGCACTTGTACTTGCATGTTTTTCTGACCCAGGACTTTTTGCTTTGCGAGAAGTGCTTTCAGTTCCAGTTATAGGGTGTGCTGAGTCTGCCTATCACACAGCCAGCGCGCTAGGAGAAAAATTTGGCGTCATTTCAATTCTCTCAAGAGCTATACCTAGACATTTAAGACAAATTAAATACTTGGGACTAGAGCATAAATTAGCCCAAGATATCGCAATAGAGGTCAACGTCGTGAACCTTAGTGATGAGAAATTAACATTTCAACGTATGCTAGATGTCGGTAAGCAATTGATTGAAGAACATCATGCGCAAACCATCATCATGGGTTGCGCTGGGATGGCTAGGTATAGAGCTAGACTAGAAGATAAATTAGGAGTTAACGTTATTGATCCCACACAAGCAGGTCTAAGCGTAGCCTTGAGCTTTGTATTACCGAGAATGATGGGCTAAATCAATATCTTGGTCCCGTGTATCCCTCATTTGACATGGCTTGATTTATGCTCCATCAAGCTCAACAAGCGGACCATCGGCCATAAGATAACTAAATACATCAACGCAGCCAAGACTATAGGAGTAGGGTTGTAGGTCAATGATTGCGCTTGTCTTGCATTGTTTAAAAGTTCAGGTAAAGCGACAACACTTGCCAGTGAGGTAAGCTTGATCACCTCAACAGTGTTGCTGATTAATTCAGGCAAAACATTTCTAACAGATTGAGGAATGATGACGTAAAGAAGGGATTGCGACAAATTAAGCCCACTCGCCCGAGCCGCCTCCATCTGCCCCTTGGGCACGCTCTCTAACCCTGCCCTAAATACCTCCCCGTAATAACTAGAGGTATTCAAAATAAAGCATACCGCTACAGCTGAAATTTTGCTGATTTCGATCTGTAAAAACGGCAATCCGAAATAAATCAAAATCAATAACACTAGGGGAGGAAAAGATCTAAAAATATCTACAAATAAAATAACCAAAGTACGCGTAAATTTGGAGCCCTGATTATAAAAAAGCGCAACAGTTAACCCTCCCACTAAGCCCATGGGTATCACAAGTAGAGATAACTCAACAGTAGTAATCAGTCCTTGTAATAAAAAAGGCCATACCTTTACGATAATTTCTGGACTGAAGAATACGTTAATTAGTTCTTGCACAGCATAACCCTATCGTTTCCAAGAAAAATGAGATTCAACCCATCGTCCGAACATCACAAACGGAATGAAGATGATTAGATAAACAAATGCACCCATGATAAGTGGCGTGGCATTGCCCGCCTCACTGGATGATGATGATGCAATGTTTAAGACTTCGTGCAAAGCGACAACCGAGCCCAGTGCAGTTCCTTTGGTGATTGCAATAGCTCTGCTGGTTAAAGGAGCCACGGTTAGTTTTAGGGCTTGCGGCAAAATGACGTACATGAGTGCCCTCCAAGAACTAAGCCCAGTTGAGCGCGCAGCCTCCCACTGGCCTTTGGGTATAGAGAGTATGCCTGCCCAAAAAATCTCTTCTGAAAATGCGGCCAACACCAACGATAGAGCAAACCATGTTGACGTGAATGCGCTCATCGAAATTTGAACGTAGGGAAGCGCAAAATAGAAAAGGATAATGAGCACCAAAGGTGGAAGGGATCTACAAATGTCCACCAAAATGATAATAAAAAAATTGATAAATTTTATTTGTTGACTTCTTAATAGTGACAAAAGCAAACCAACCAAAATTCCAGTAAATATAACCGCTAACCCAAGGGAAATAGTCGTAGCAACACCTTCGACAATTAAGGGTAAATATTTTTCAGCTATTTTTAAGTTAAAAAAGCTAAAAATTAATCGATCTATATCTATCATTGATTTATTTGGATGAGCGAATCAATCGTGCTTCAGGGTTGCCAAAAACTCTTTGACCCTGGCATTGGAGGGATTCTCAAACAACTGAGAGGCAGTGCCTTCTTCGATTATTTTCCCCTGATCCATAAAAACCGCATGATCAGCCGCTGCCTTGGCAAATGACATTTCATGACTCACCACCACCATGGTCATTCCAGATTCTCTTAGCTCACGCATTACTTTTAATACCCCCCCAACCAACTCTGGGTCGAGGGCGCTAGTAGGCTCATCGAATAGCAAAATATCAGGCTTCAAGGCTAATGAACGGGCAATAGCGACCCTTTGCTGCTGTCCACCGGAAAGCTCAGATGGCAGTGAGTCTGCTTTGTGACGCATACCCACTCTGTCCAGAGCAGCTAAGGAGAGCTCTTGGGATTCAGCGCTGGATAGTTTTAAGACTTTCCTTAGCGCTAAGGAAACATTCGATAACGCATTCATGTGAGGATAAAGATTGAAGGACTGAAACACCATTCCAATCTTTTGACGTACCAAATTTACGTCAACCCCTTTCAAATTAATATCCTCACCCTTGAACAGCACCCTTCCAGAGTCCGGCGTCTCAAGTAAATTGCAACATCTGAGCAATGTACTTTTGCCGGACCCAGAGGGACCAATAATAAATACCAAGCTACCCGATTGAACTCTTAGATCAACATCCTTAAGCACATGGTTTGCACCAAAATGCTTATGAATATTTTTTAGCTCTAATATGGCAGGAGATGAATTTCCCATCCTATGAGCAGTGTGGTTTAAATGGCGTAGGGTCGTAGTTGGGCATATTGGGTACGCCTAATCCTGGGGCTACGGTTATAGCCGCTGCTCCTGCGGCAGGTTTGTATCCAAACCACTTCTCATGTAGTCCAGACATCGTCCCGTCTATTTTCATGCACTTGATTACGTTTGATACTGTTGCGCGGCCCTCCTTGTCGTCTAATCTGAACGGTATGGCCCAAACGAGTCCAGTCTTGATGGTGAAGGTCAATTTGAGCATAGGATTTTGTTTTGCAGCCCAGGCTACTACAGTATTACCCGCTAAATTGGCGTTTGCTCGCCCAGAGAGCACCGCCTGCACTGCATCAGCGTTTGTGTCGTACACGTCATATTTAAAACCGTATTTGGCAATGTTATCTTTTGCCCAGGCTTCGTATGCAGATCCCTTGTTTAAGGCAATAGTCTTGCCCTTTAAATCGTCCAAACTGGCGATTTCTGCATCAGATTTTTTCACCAAAAATTGGAAGTCTGTATCTAAGTAACCTTCAGTGAAAAGTAGGGTCTCTGCTCTTTGCTGATTCACAGTGGTTGGTGCTGCGATCCAATCATATTTTTTAGCATTAAGACCCGGGATGAGTCCTGAGAATTGGGTTGCTTCGATATTGATTGGCTTTTTAAGTCTTTTAGCAATCTCATTTGCAAGATCAATATTAAATCCCTCATAGCCCCCTCCAAGTTTGGGCATCGCATGAGGTGCAAAAGTTGCATCCACTCCGGTTTGAATGGTCTGAGCGTGTGAGACCCCAAAGATGTAAAGCAGGCCAGTCGTTATTGCTAGTTTGGATACGAGGGACTTAAGTTTCATGTTATCTCCTAGTTAAGTTTTATTTAATGGGTTCATCGGCGCCAATGCGCTCAATAATAAGCTTGTAATGTTCTGGTCTTCTGTGTTTTGCGAAGTTAAAGACATGCTCGCGAAAGTTATCTCCAATGGCTAAATCAACATTGTGAAAAATAAGCTCATCTTCCTCGCTAGCACTTTGAGCAACTATTTCTCCCGTAGGTGACACAATTGCGGAACCCGCGATCATATGAAATCCGTCCTCGCTTCCGCATTTCGCTGCTGCGCCAATCCACAATGCATTTTGATACGCATTAGACTGAAGTGACAAGAGGTGATGAAACATCCTTAGGTGCGTAGGCTCTGGCCAATGAATGTTGTGAGAAGGGGTGTTATAACCAAGAACCACAATTTCTGCACTTTGCAATGACATGACTCTATATGTCTCTGGCCATCTGCGATCATTACATATACACATGCCCATCTTGGTGCCCATGGTTTCCCAAACTTTAAAGCCTTCATTGCCAACTTGAAAATATTTTTTCTCAAGGTGTTGAAAAGGGGCTGCAGGTTTATGATCGGAGTGACCAGGTAGATGAATCTTTCTGTAGCGTCCAACTATGGTGCCAGATCGATCAACAATAATACTGGTGTTAAAGCGCTCCCCCTCAGGCGTTATCTCGGCATAACCTAAATAGAACCCAATGCCGTATTGTTTGGCTAAATCAAAAAGGGGTTGCACGTCTTTGTTTGGCATAGAGCGCTCATAAAAGCGGTCTATCTCGGCTTGATCAGTCATCCAGTATCTTGGGAAAAACGTTGTTAGTGCCAACTCAGGAAAAACAACAAAATGAGAATTTCTAGAGTGAGCCTCTTTTAAGAGCTCAATGAGACGCTCGACCACCGCAGCCTTGCTGTCAGCAAGATGAATAGGTCCTAATTGAGCAACGCTAAGTGGAAGTAAACGTTTCATTTGATATGTTTGTGTTTGAGTGATTTTAAAAATCCTGCTCTCTCTGGGGATTTGCGAGTTTGGTTCAGTGGAGCTGGCCTGAGTCGAGGAATAAACTCTCCATTTCCCTTGGGAACTTGGAGGGTGTTATCTTTGATAACTATTTGCCCTCGGTTAATGACTGTTACGGGCCAACCCGTAATGTGCATACCTTCATAGGGCGAGTAGCCCACTTTGTCATGTAACAGCTTGCTCTGTATAGTTGTTTTCTTATCCGGATCCCACAAAGCGAGATCCGCGTCAAGCCCAACAGCAATGCTCCCCTTGCGATGAGACAGTCCATACATCTGTGCATGTTGGGTCGATGTGAGAGCAACGAATTGATGAATCGTCATTCTTCCCTTTAATACGCCCTCAGAAAATAACAACGGCAAACGCAACTCAATACCAGGAACCCCATTGGCCATTTCTTTAAAAGTCGTTTTATCGCCATTGGGCAACTTTCCGCTCTCATCATAACGGTAGGGCGCGTGATCAGAGGAGAACACTTGAAATGTACCGTCTACAAGTCCTGTCCAAACTGCCTCTTGTGATGCCTCATCCCTTGGGGGAGGGCTGCAACAAAACATAGCACCTTGCATGCCCTCTAAATCTATGTCACTAGCCTTCAAGAAAAGGTATTGAGGACAAGTCTCGGCATAAACTTGAGCACCCAGGGTTTGAGCAGACTTAATGGCTTTCACTGCCTCAATGCCAGAGACGTGAACAATCAATATGGGCACATCCAATAATCTAGAGAGTGAGATCACGCGGTTAGTAGCTTCACTCTCAGCAATTGGATCGTGAGCAACTGCGTGGTATTTGGGAGCCGTAAGTCCTTTGTCCAAGAGCCTTTGTGCAATCCATTTGATCATGTCGTTATTCTCAGCGTGCACCATCACCAATGCACCCTCTTTGGAGGCCACCTCTAGGACATCAAGAATTTGCCCATCATCTAATTTAATCTTGTCATAGGTCGTGTAAACCTTAAACGATGTATAGCCTGATTTAATAAGCGCTGGTAGATCATGTTCCAGGGCTTGAGGGGTTGGATCGGAGACGATCAAGTGAAAACCATAATCAATCACAGCCTTTGGCTTGGCCAATGCATGGTAATCGCTCACCACTTTGGGGAGTGACATGCCCTTATGTTGTGCAGCAAAAGGGATAATCGTCGTGTTGCCACCAAATGCGGCAGAGATAGTTGCTGACTCAAAATCGTCAGCAGTCATAACTCCGTTGCTGGAAATTTGTTCGACGTGACAATGGCTATCTATTCCCCCAGGCATAACCCAAAGTCCTGTAGCGTCTATGTCCTGATTTCCTGGCATCAACTTTTCAGCTATAGCTACGAACTTACCGTTATTTATTGCCAGATCAGCTTTTATCGAACCGTTGGAGTTGATGATGGTGCCATTTCTAATTGTTAAGTCATATTTTTCAGTCAATTTGGATCCCAGAATTAGAAGATGAATTTATTGATACCTCAATAAAGCACAGGCTTTACTAGCATGATTCGTGCCTTTGAGGGTTTATGAAATCTTAAAACTTCGCTCTTGCATCACGTTTAGAAATCCTTGCTAGCAATAACTCGACTTCGGCAATTGCACTACTTGTTAGTCTAGCAGCCGGTGTTCGTTGTGCGTCGCTTGCAATCAAGCCCCTTTTCTTAAGAATGTATTTTCTTACGGCCAAACCAATTCCTGGTTGTTGTTCATACCTTATTAAGGGTAGATGCGTGTCAAAGAGGTCATGTACCTCGCTAGTTTTTCCGGCCTTAGATAGCCCATAAAGCTCAATCAACATGTCTGGAAAACAGTATCCGGTGTTGATACCGTCTGCACCTCGAGACAACTCAAAATCTAAAAATACTCCCCCATTTCCACACAAAATGGCAATCTTTCGCATGCTTTTATCTTGTTCAAATGCTCGCAGTGTCGAAATCTTTTCCAAGCCTGGCCAGTCCTCATGTTTTAACATCACAATTGAGGGTATCTCATTGACCATTCTCCTAATGACAGACGGGGTCATTTGAACGGACAGTGAAAGGGGATAGTCCTGAATGACAATCGGCACATCCTCCCCGATGGCAGAGGCTGCATTTTGATAGTACTGAACAATTTGATCATCCGTCCTCAAAGTGTTCGGCGGGGCAATCATAACTGCGGCCGCCCCCAAACCCATAACTTCTTGAGTCAAGCTACTCATGGCTGTAAATCCAGGTGCTGATACTCCCACAATAATAGGAATATTAGAAGCTCTTTTGATGATTTGACTTGTTACATCAACACTTTCTTGGTGCGATAGTTTAGGCGCTTCGCCCATTTGACCCAATACCGTAATTCCTTGTGCACCCGATGAAATATAAAAATCCGTCAGCTTATCTAACGATGATGCGTCTATTCGTCCATCATCAAAGAAAGTTGTTGGTGCGATTGGGAAAACTCCTTGCGTTGTTACTTGTAGTTTCATTGGATATTGATGCTAGTGATTTTTATGTGAGTGATTATTATGTATCAGGAAATTTGAAGCCAAATCGGGTTAACCATTAAGTATCCTCCAATCCTTGGTGAGTATCAAGATTGCCAGTACCAACCAGTTTCCAAAATAAATCATCAACAATTATTACAACACTCTTAATTAGAAAGCGAAGTGCTGAGTCAGCGAACCATCGCCACTCACCATACATCATGACCCAATCCAATCACATGTTTTTTCTTTCTCGAGAATTTAAGCTGATTATTTGAATTGTGAAAATGTTTAATTGAAGACATTGTGTATCTCACTCAAATTTTCTCTTTAAAAGATTTTTGAAATCAAAATTGCTCTTGCACTGATTAAAGTTGGAGTGGAATAACGAGAGGTGCTAGGAAACTTTTGATTTATTGGCTTCAATATAAATAAATGAATAACAAAAGCGAAATATTTCTTCAGCAGGTTTTGTTTGAATATCCGGGTTTAACCCTAGCCCTTAGTTGCTTAATTTTTTAGATTTTGTCAGGTAAAAAATATAATAGCTCTTTTATTTGGGATCACTACCATGATGAATATTTTGAAAAAAACCAGTTTGACTGGGTTATTTGCTATTCTAAGTATCCAAGCATTTGCAGCTGATCCAATATTGATTGGCTTGTCTATCACTCAGTCTCCTCCCGGATCTGTGGTGCAGGGTACTCAAGTCAAAGACGCCATGGAGATCTACCGCGATATGGTCAATGCGGCGGGCGGTGTTTTGGGTAGACCCATTCAATTCGTTATTGAGGACAACCAAGGCATACCCGAGAAGGGACGCTCAGCGGTTGAGAAATTGATTACTAAGGACAAAGTCGTTGCAATAACCGGCACCCACCAAAGCTCTGTTTGTTTGAGTGAAATAGAAGTTGCGCACCGTTACCAAATTCCCTACGTGAATACCAATTGCTGGGCTGATTCTGTTCGCGAAAAAGGTTACCCAGAAGTTTTTAACACCTCACCTTACAACTCTTTGGTGGCAGATTCGATGGCAGACACCATCAAATCAATGAAGGTTAAACACGTGGTTGGTTTCGCTGAAAATACAGATTACGGTATCGGTTTAGCAAAAGGACTAGGCGCGGCTTTAAAGAAAAAAGATCCGAGTGTTGACTTTAGATTTGAGACCTTAGATAGAGCCAGTAAAGACTTCACTCCAGCAGTATTGACGTTAAAAGCCAATCCCCCTGACGTTATTGTTCTCACGATGCTGCCCCCTGCTGCTTACATTGCTTTGAACCAACTGTATGAACAAGGTGTTGCCCCAACTCCAAAGACCATTGTCTACGACGGCGCGGGAATGGCCGACTATCCAGACTTTTGGCAAAATGTGAACGAGGCTGGTAAGTACATGTTGACGATTGGTATGTATCACCCAGACATGAAGCAAACCGATTTGTCAAAGCAAATTGCCGCAGCGTATAAGAAAAAAACAGGGAATGAGCCCAACCGTTTGATCTTCCAATCGGTTGACTCACTTGTTGTTTTGGTTGAGGCCATGAAGCAAGGTAAGAGCACAGATCCCGCCAAAATGATCGCCGCACTGAAGGTAGGTAAATTTGATGGTGCTAGGGGGCAGATGAAGTTTGACAGCACACCAGGTATAGGTTTCCAACAGTGGTTAGATATTCCCTATGTTAATTATCAACTCACTGATGTCAACCAAATCGTAGGCAAAACATCCCTCATCCAAGGACCTGGAATGCCTTTGAACATTACCAAGTTGCAACGTCCAAAATAATATTAGTTTCCCGACTCACAAGTAATTTAAACAGCATAAGTTTTCGCATCTTCTTAGGTGCGAAAACTCTTTATCATGTCATTAATCCTCGATCTCACCGTTAATGGACTCATCATGGGTCTTTTCTACGCATTAATGGCGGTTGGTTTATCTATGATTTTTGGGATTCTGCGAATTGTTAATTTCGCACACGGTGAATTTTTTATGATTGGCGCTTATGTGTACGCACTGAGCGCAATGAAATTGGGCCTGAATCCATGGTTTGCACTCGTGTTTGCGGGCGCTGCGGGTGCTTTGTTAGGCATGGTTGTAGAGAAGTTACTGATGAGGCCACTCTACGACGGTTATCAGAGTTGGTCCATCGTAAAGGATGAGTACGCAGTCGTAGTGACGTTTGCGCTCTCGTTGCTCTTGATTCATTTGGTCGATAAAATTGTGGGTCCGTCTCCATTTTTGGGGCCAAGTTTGGTCAGTACCAAGCGAATTGCTTTGGGACCATTGATGCTGAACGGTCAAAAGATAATAGCCGCAGGGGTCTCAGTCTTTGTTTTGATTGGGTTGGCTTTGTTCATTAAAAAGTCTGTCTGGGGACGCCAGATTCAGGCTGTTGCACAAAACCGGTTCGGTGCCTCATTGGCGGGTATTGATCCTGTTAAAACCACCGCTTTGATCTTTGCCATTTCTGGTCTACTTGCCGCTTTATCGGGGGCTCTCATGGCGCCCATCATGAATCCGTCACCAGATGTGGGCTCTTTCCCAGCTCTCAAGTCTTTCATCATCGTGGTGCTTGGAGGTATGGGCTCGATTTGGGGCAGTATGGCTGCAGCAATTTTGTTGGGGGTCATGGAATCATTTTTTGCTGTTTATGTTTCCTACGATTACAGAGATACCTTTGGACTCATGGTGCTGATTGCAGTATTACTTTTCAGACCCCAGGGTTTGGCAGGAAGAAAAGGGCGTGAGACATGATAGGCGAGCGCAATCTATGGGCCAACAAACTCACGCTTGATTTAAAGTTTTTTATGCTGCTATGCGGCTTAATTGCTCTCGTCCCCTTGTTAGACCTGACCCCCTACACGCTGGGTATTTTGATCATCAGCTTTTACTTTGCATTGATTGCGATGGGGTGGAATTTGTTAGCAGGTTTTACGGGCCAGTTTTCTATGGCGCCTGCTGCATTTGCCATGATTGGGGGGTACACAGCTGCGCTGTTGAATTATCACTTTGGACTCTCTCTTTGGGTTGGTATCCCCAGTGCAGTGCTTGTAAGCGCTTTGCTTGGCTTTTTAGTGGGATCCACAGTGCTGGGGTTAAAGGGGCCTTATTTGTCTTTAACGACTCTTGCTTTGGCCGAAGTTGCGAGAGTCGTGATCAGCAACTCCCACGACTACACCAGAGGTGATCAGGGCCTGAATGTGCCTACGCTCATGCAAAGCAGAATTGGCTATTACTACTTATTTCTTGGCATATTAATAGGCGCGGCACTGTTGATTTACAGTTTGATGAGGAGCCGGTTTGGAGGGTTTTTGCTCGCCATTCGAGACGACGCTCACGGCGCTCAAAGCCGGGGGATACCTATCGTTAAATATAAATTAATGGCCTTCATTGTGTCGAGTTCGATCAGTGGATTTGCGGGTTGTTTGTACGGCACGTTCACTGAACTTGTCTCACCAGAGATGGGCCTCATTCAGCAGACCGGGATCATCATCTCCATGGTGGTGATTGGTGGTATCGGCTCACTTACAGGACCATTATTGGGGGCGCTGATCGTGTACCTGGGATCTGAGTGGTTGCGCAGTGTTGGAAATATACAGATGATCGTTTTTGCATTAACAGTGATCATCTTTGCACGATTTTTTAGGACTGGACTTTGGGGTTTATTTCTAAAATTTTATTTTTACATGTTTTCTGATAAAAAACGCTAAGAGCTTTTCAACTGAAATTGTCGAAATGAACATGACCCAACCGATAATAAAAGTAGATTCAATTTCCAAGCGTTTTGGAGGGAACCAGGCCGTGGACCGGGTCTCTATAGATATTCCACAAGGCTCAATACTTGGATTGATTGGGCCCAATGGTTCAGGTAAAACAACTGTGTTGAATATGTTGTCAGGTGAGCTGACTCCAGATGAGGGCTCAATTTTTCTAGGAGATGTGAACATAACGGGTGAGTCACCTTCAAGGCTTGTGCAATTGGGGGTCACCAGAATGTTTCAAATGACGAAAGTCTTCGTTCGCTTAAGTGCGATTGATAATTTACTAATTGCTGGTCAGGCGCTTGGTTTAAACAAAGCTGAGTGCCACGAGCGTGCAGACCTGCTCATCAAAGAGTTGACTTTGCAGCCCGTACAGTACTTGGACGCTGGGCAACTCTCGGGAGGACAAAAGAAACTTCTTGAGTTCGGTATGTGTTTCATGGTGCCCCCCAAAGTGGCTTTGTTAGACGAACCCTTCGCAGCAGTGCATCCCATAATGCGACAAACGATGAGTCAATTTATTAAGGATAGACACCAAAAGGGACAAACATTTTTACTCGTCAGTCACGACATGCCCATCATTAAAGAGCTTTGTGATGAAAGTGTGTGCATGAATGCAGGAAAGATTATTGCCAAAGGTAAAACCAAGCAAGTATTAGATACTGCAGAGGTGATTGAGGCGTATCTTGGAGGGGATCATGTCTGAATATTTACTTGAGATGCGCTCCGTCACTGCAGGCTATGCTAAAGATATTGATGTCCTAAAGGATGTTTCTTTACATGTCAAACGAGGTGAAATTAGCGGTTTGATTGGGTTGAACGGAGCTGGAAAGTCCACACTAATCAAGTCTATTTGTGGATTTTTGAGCCCCAAAGTTGGAGAGATCTTCTTTGACGGTCAATCCTTAAATTCAGTTTCTCCTCACAACTTGATTGATCTAGGGATTTGTTGTATCCCCCAGGAGTCAAGTCTTTTTCCCATGCTGAGTGTTAAAGAAAATTTATTGCTACCCATTCAGTCAAGGAAACATTTGTTCGCCAATACCTGGCAGGGCCGATATGAAGAGGTGTTGGAGTTATTTCCTGCGCTCAAAGATAAATTGGGTCAAAGTGCTGGGGAACTCTCAGGGGGGCAGCAAAAACAACTTGAATTTGCCAAGGCTTGGATGCTGCAACCTAAATTGTGTTTAATCGATGAACCAAGTATTGGGTTATCACCCAAAGTAGCTGAAGAAATTTTTCAATGGCTCACTCGGTTCACAGATCAGGGCATGGGTATTTTGTTAATCGATCACAATGTGAGAAGAGTCGTTAAGATGTCTCAGACAATTTTTGTACTAAGTTTGGGCTCCATTGCAGCAAGTGGGGACCAAGCCATGTTTACGGGTGACTTGCACACCCAAGTCAAAGAGTGGTTGGGACTTAACTACTAGAGCACTGAGGGGTTAAATTATTGCTCTAGTTGGTAAACATGCTTGTAATCATGATGGGGTGTCAACCTGTTAGCAAACAAGTTGACACTGAACATCAAAGAACATCGCTGGCAAAGTCTGCAAGTCTTGAGCGCTCACCTCTTGCAAGTGTAATATGTCCACCATGTGGCCAGCCCTTAAACCTGTCTACCGCATACGTAAGTCCAGAGGACCCCTCTGTCAGATAAGGTGTGTCGATCTGAGCGAGATTTCCCATGCAAATGATCTTGCTACCAGGTCCGGCGCGGGTGATAAGTGTTTTCATCTGCTTAGGGGTTAAGTTCTGAGCCTCATCAATGATCACGTACTTGCTCATGAAAGTACGACCCCTCATGAAGTTCATACTCTTGATCTTGATGCGACTGCGAATTAACTCATTGGTTGCTGCACGCCCCCACTCTCCAGAGCCAGTATCTGTTTTTGCGAGCACTTCTAGGTTGTCATCTAGCGCGCCCATCCATGGGCCCATCTTTTCTTCTTCAGTGCCGGGTAAGAAACCAATGTCCTCACCCACACTAACTGTTGCACGTGTCATGATGATTTCTGTGTAGCGACGATCATCAAGCACTTGAGTAAGACCGGCAGCCAATGCCATCAAAGTCTTTCCAGTACCCGCAGTGCCTGTGAGCGTTACAAAGTCGATGTCTGGATCGGTCAAGAGGTTCATTGCAAAGTTCTGCTCCCTGTTGCGAGCAGTGACCCCCCATATGGAGTGTTTGATGTGATGAAAATCTTTTAAGGTTTTGAACACCGCAGTTTTGCCTCTAATCTCTGTCACGCGTGCATAAAAATTTGGCTCACCCGGGACCTCTAAGTAAACAAACTGATTGATGTGCAAGTCAGCAACGATGGGACCTGAGAAACGGTAGAAGGTGTGACTTCCACTTTGCCAGCTCTCAATAGTCTTGTCCTGCTTTAACCAAAAATCATGAGGCAGAGCTAACGCACCTGAGTAGAGAAGATCTCCATCATCAAGCGTTTTATCATTCTCATAGTCCTCTGCCGCCAAACCCAAGGCGCGTGCTTTGACGCGCATGTTGATGTCTTTGGAGACCAGCACCACTTCACGGGGAGCCATTTTCTCTACCAACGCACCAACTACCCCGAGAATTTGGTTGTCAGCCTTACCCTGGGGCAAGCTATCTGGGAGTTTGTAGGTTAGGGGCTGAGTTTGGAACATCAGCTTACCTGTCACCTCAATGTGCCCAGTCGCGTCTAGTTTAAGACCCGCAGTGATATCCGCATTATGTGCACCTGCGAGAGCGTCTAAAGAGCGTGAAGTTTGTCTTGCGTTTCTTGCGACCTCGGTCATCCCTTTTTTGTGACCATCCAGTTCCTCAAGAACGATCATGGGCAGGAAGATATCATTTTCCTCAAACCGGAAAAGACACATCGGGTCGTGAAGCAAAACGTTTGTGTCCAAAACGAAGAGTTTGCTTGGACCGGTATGTTTTTTCTTGGTCTTCTTTTTGTCTGCAGCAACTGGTGCAACAGCTTTTTTTGTTGAGGCAGTTAAAGCCGAGCGGCCAGCGCTTTGGAGCACTTTAATGCTATCTGTATGGTCTTGGGTCAGTAATTCGTCATCTTGGTCGTTATCTGGGTGAGTAACACCGCCTCCCGTCATTGCAAAATCATCTTCAACATTTGAAACAGGATGAGTGTGCTCTGATTCTTGTCCTGTGTCTTTGCGTAAATTGCTCACAATCACGGTTGAGTCATAGTTCTCCTTTGAGAGAGTAGACGCACGCTTGGTCGGGGCGGGAGGTAAGGGCATAGGTTGTTATGAGTTGAGTTTTGATTGATAAGAGGGGATCAGCAGCAACAAAAAAGCCGCATAAGGAGCTAACCTTTGCGGCTTGGTTTGAATTGCGTCGGATTGCTTTTATAAACATATCGAAAGCAATGATAACCGAACAAAATCACGGAAAAGATGCAGAAATTCAAAAAATATCAAAAAATTCATTCATATTTTTAATATTTTCGTCATATCTCTACCGCAAATTACAAATTAGATAGAGTTGACCCAGTTTAACTAA
Organism: uncultured Burkholderiales bacterium; assembly: GCA_903910745.1. Classification (GTDB taxonomy): domain Bacteria; phylum Pseudomonadota; class Gammaproteobacteria; order Burkholderiales; family Burkholderiaceae_C; genus Limnohabitans. The sequence continues at coordinate 10,943 of CAIWAO010000115.1, read as the reverse complement.
CCGTAACAGGCAATTCGGTTTGTCAGGCAGTTACAGTTGATTTTTTAAGAGCTTTGACTGCTTTGAGAACTTCATCAACGTGACCCAGAACTTTAAGTCCGCGCCACTCTTCTTTGAGTAAGCCGTCAGCGCCAATTAAAAATGTACTGCGCTCGATACCTTTGACTTTTTTGCCGTACATGATTTTGTTTTTAACAACACCAAACATGTGGCACATTTTCTCTTCTGTGTCTGCGATAAGTTCAAAAGGCAACTCTAATTGCTCTTTAAAACTGTCATGCGACTTCATGTTGTCTCTAGAGACGCCAAAGACTATCGCTCCAGCTTTTACAAAATCTTTGTACTTATCCCTGAACTGCATCGCCTCAGTTGTACATCCTGGGGTATTGTCTTTTGGGTAGAAGTAAAGTACCAAAGTCTTACCAGTGTGGGAGTGATTGGTCACTTTCACGCCCCCTGTAGCCATCGCTTCAAATTCAGGTATAGGTTTGTTGAGAACGATCGCCATATTTCTTCAATCCGGTCAACTATCAAGAGAACAAACAATATCAATCAGATATTGCAACAACCTAGTATTTTAACTCGAAATTGGCTCCTTGGACAAATTACTCAGAACTCGGGGGGAGTAGCAGGGCTGCGGCTACTTTTCTGCCCTCTGCGGCTAAAATGTTGTAAGTTCGGCATGCCGCGCGGGTGTCCATGGTTTCAACCCCAATTCCTTTGTTTGTGAGCTTTGATAGCCACTCAGCAGGTGGGAATTTTAGGTTATTGCCACTGCCGTAGATGACCAGCTCTATGTCCATATCGGCCAGGCTATTAAAAGCCTTTTCGTCGAGTGATCGGGGGTCTGAGAAGGACCACTGGCTGCGGTGACCCGAGGATGAGATGATTAAACTGTGGTTAAATTTCTCCCCGTTTATTGCAATCCAGCCCTCGCCGTAACCTGTTACTGCTTGGGTTTGAATCTGATCGGGTTGAAGTTTCATGAATTTTCAAGCAGTTGAAGGGGTTTTTTTCTCTAAATATGTTCCAATTATAGGTTCCCCCGAATTTCGGGGGGGTGTTGTTTAAATTTGCGAACCCGAGCTGACTAAAACTCTTAAAAGGTTGGTCTATGAACCCCATACTCAAATCAAATAAATTAGCCAATGTTTGTTACGACATCCGAGGCCCCGTGATGGACCGTGCTCGTGTGATGGAGGATGAGGGGCACAAAATCATCAAACTCAATATCGGCAACCTCGCTGTATTCGGCTTTGACGCGCCTGAGGAGATTCAGCAAGACATGATTCGTAACTTACCTCACGCTGCTGCTTATTCAGACAGCAAAGGTATATTTGCAGCACGTAAAGCGGTCATGCACTATACCCAGGAGCAGGGCATCAAAGGGGTCGTTTTAGATGATATTTATCTTGGCAACGGTGCCAGTGAGCTCATCGTCATGGCAACCAACGGATTATTAAACGACGGAGACGAACTCCTAATCCCCTCACCAGACTATCCACTTTGGACTGCTGCTGTGTCCCTCTCCGGTGGTACCCCAGTTCATTACAACTGCGTTGAAGAGAACGGTTGGATGCCAGATCTGGACGATATCAAATCCAAAATAAACAAGAACACCAAAGGCATAGTGGTTATCAACCCCAATAACCCAACCGGTGCACTGTATTCTGATGAGCTTTTAAAGGGGATTATCCAAATTGCAAGAGAGCATCAGTTGGTTCTCTTTGCAGATGAGGTGTATGACAAGGTCTTATACGACGGAGTTAAGCACACCGCGATAGCGAGCCTGTCAACAGATGTGTTAACTCTCACCTTTAACTCTTTGTCCAAGAGTTACCGCTCTTGTGGATACCGTGCGGGTTGGTTGGTAGTGTCTGGGGATAAGGAGGCTGCACGCGACTATGTTGAGGGCCTTAACATGCTGTCATCCATGCGTTTGTGCGCAAATGTGCCTGGACAATGGGCAATCCAGACTGCATTAGGGGGCTACCAAACGATCAATGATTTAATCAAAGAGGGTGGACGTCTTAGGCGTCAAAGAGATATAGCCCATGAGTTGATCACTGCTATTCCTGGAGTGACGTGCGTGAAGCCCAAAGCGGCTTTGTACATGTTTCCTAAACTAGACCCCGATGTGTATCCCATCAAGGATGATCAAGAATTTATTTTTCAATTGCTAAATGAGACTAAAGTACTTTTGGTTCAAGGCTCTGGCTTTAACTGGAAGCAACCTGACCATTTTAGAATTGTGTTTTTGCCTCATGAAGACGATCTCAGGGAAGCCATTGGGCGAATTGCAAAATTTTTACAAAACTACAGAACTAAGCACGCAAAATGAAACCTATTCAAGTCGGATTACTAGGCATTGGTACAGTCGGTAGGGGAACCTTTGAGGTCCTAAAACGCAATCAAGAAGAGATTAAACGCCGTGCGGGGCGAGGTATTGAAATTGCCATGGTTGCGGATTTAGATACCGAACGTGCTAAAGCCATTGTAGGATCTCAGGTCCAAGTGGTTAATGATGCTAAAGCTATCATCGTTAACCCAGAAATCGATATCGTGGTTGAACTCATTGGTGGTTACGGTATAGCTAAAGAGTTGGTAATGTCCGCTATTGATGCTGGCAAACACGTTGTCACTGCCAACAAAGCGCTTATTGCAGTTCACGGAACCGAGATCTTTGCAGCAGCTCACAAAAAAGGCGTAATGATTTGTTTTGAGGCCGCTGTTGCCGGTGGCATACCCATCATCAAAGCACTTCGAGAGGGACTTACTGCCAACCGTATTGAGTGGATAGCTGGCATCATCAACGGCACTACAAACTTTATTTTGTCAGAGATGAGAGATAAAGGACTCCCCTTTGATGTGGTTCTCAAACAAGCTCAAGAGCTTGGCTATGCAGAGGCTGATCCCACATTTGATATTGAAGGTGTGGACGCGGCGCACAAGGCAACCATTTTGTCAGCTATTGCTTTCGGTATTCCTGTTCAATTTAATAAAGCGTATGTAGAAGGCATCTCCAAGCTTCAAGCTCAAGACATTCGTTACGCTGAGCAGTTGGGTTACAGGATCAAGCTTCTTGGAATTGCCAAACGGGTCAACACTGCTGCTTCAGGGGCAAAGGAGATTGACGGTGTTGAAGGTGTTGAGCTTCGTGTACATCCTTGCCTAGTACCCTCAAAGCGTTTGATCGCAAACGTAGAGGGCGCCATGAATGCAGTTATGATTCAAGCCGATGCAGTTGGCACAACTCTTTATTACGGCAAAGGAGCTGGAAGCGAGCCAACCGCCAGTGCAGTCATCGCGGATTTGGTAGATGTGACACGCCTAATGACTGCTGATCCGTTAAACCGCGTTCCCCACCTTGCCTTCCAACCAGATTCGATGAGTGATTTGGCTATTTTGCCAATGGATAGTGTTCGTACAAGTTACTACCTAAGGTTGGTTGTAGCTGATGAGACAGGGGTGCTTGCAAAAATAACAGGTATTTTGGCTGAGACCGACATCAGCATCGACGCCGTTCTTCAAAGACCCGGCTCAGAGTCCAAGCAGGAGACAGATCTCATTATTTTGACCCACAGCTGTTTAGAGGCCCACATGAACAAAGCGTTGACAAAAATTCAATCGCTTAAATCTGTACTTGCCCCAATTGTTCGTATTCGCAAGGAAGACCTCTCTTGATGCGCTATATATCGACACGCTCAAAGACCGAATCAAGACAGTTTTGTGAAATCTTGCTAGAGGGTTTGGCCCCCGATGGAGGTCTGTACTTACCTGAGCACTATCCTCAACTCAATCTAGCAGAGTTGAATAGATTAAAGGATGTGTTTGAGCAAGATGGTTATGCACATCTCGCTTTTGAGTTGTTGAGCCTTTTTGTGGACGATATTCCAGCCTCTGACCTAAAAGAGATTTGCGTCAAAACCTACCGCGCTGAAGTTTTTGGGAGCGAGTTAATTGCTCCAATAAGACATTTAGAGAATGGTCTTTATATTCAAGCTCTCTCAAACGGACCCACACTTGCCTTTAAAGACATGGCAATGCAGTTACTCGGTAATTTGTTTGAGTACCAACTTGCAAGAACGGGGAGGCGATTAAATATTTTAGGCGCGACGTCGGGGGATACAGGGAGTGCAGCTGAGTACGCAATGAGGGGCAAAAAAGGGGTCAGAGTCTTTATGACAAGCCCAGAGGGACGCATGAGTGCGTTTCAACAAGCTCAGATGTTTAGCTTGACGGATGAAAATATTTTTAACATCGCCATTCACGGCGTCTTTGATGACTGTCAAGACATCGTTAAAGCAGTCTCGAGTGATCTTGCTTTTAAATCAAAATATTCGATCGGAACTGTGAACTCGATCAACTGGGCTCGCTTACTTGCTCAAGTTGTTTACTACTTTGCGGGTTATTTCCAGGTTATTGCGCAAAACAAAATGAACTGTGAACAAAGAGTAAGTTTTACAGTACCCAGCGGTAACTTTGGAAATATTTGCGCAGGGCACGTCGCCAAAATGATGGGGCTTCCCATCGATCAGTTGGTTGTTGCAACGAACGAGAATGATGTGCTTGATGAGTTTTTTAAGACCGGTGTTTATAAGGTGAGAACCAGTGCTAATACGCACGAGACCACAAGTCCATCAATGGATATCTCAAAGGCGAGCAATTTTGAGCGGTTCGTGTTTGATATGCTGCACCGGGACAGCGAATTAACTTACTCTTTATTTGCTAATCAAATCCCAAGTCAAGGGTACTTTGATTTAAGTAAAAATCCCTTATTTAAGGACGCTCACCAAAAGTTCGGTTTTCTCAGTGGTAAGAGTACCCATAAAGACCGAATTGCGACGATCAAAGAGGTGTACAAAAATTATCAACAGATGATTGATCCACACACCGCTGATGGCGTGAAAGTTGCCAAAGAGTTCGCCTTGGCGGGCACCCCAATGGTGGTCCTTGAGACAGCACTACCCATTAAATTTGCATCCACAATTGTTGAGGCATTGGGTGTTGAGCCTACTCGTCCCGCTAAATTTGAGGGGATCGAGGATTTGCCGAAAAAAGTAAAGAACATGCCCTCAGATGTTAATGTGGTCAAGCATTTCATTGAAGAGCAATGCAAGGATTGAATAAACAAACTGAAATGAACTTTAACCAATTTAGTTTTTATTAAGATGAATACCAAGTTTGTACCCAAACCCTTGCTGGACCTGGACCACGCTTTGACTGAGCTCAAGGGTTTCGCTGTACCCTTATTGGAGACTCAGATGGTCAGCACTTTTGATGTTGACAACCGGGTCCTTCGAGAGGCGGTAGTTTCTGCGTTAAATGTCCCCCCCAACGACAACAGTGCTATGGATGGTTACGCAGTCCATGCTCAAGACGTTGCTGTGCAGGGGAGTGTTCTAAAGGTCACACAAAGAATTCCTGCTGGTAGTGTTGGAACACCTTTATCAAGGGGTGAGGCTGCAAGAATTTTTACAGGCGCGCCCATTCCACTCGGTGCCACTGCGGTGGTCGCTCAAGAGGAGTGTGAAGCACTGCAGGGTGATCTCGTTAAAGTGAATGCACCTATTGCGAGCGGACAGTGCATTAGGCTTGCGGGTGAGGACATTAAAAAGGGCGGCCTTGTCATAGAGGCGGGATCTAGACTTAATGCAGCGAGCTTGGGTATTGCCGCTTCACTTGGCTTTAAAGAGCTTTGCGTCTCTAAAACTCCAAAAGTTGCTCTCTTCTCTACGGGAGATGAACTTGTGATGCCAGGGGACATCCCTCCAGAGCAGATGGGGGAGGGGAGGATCTACAACTCCAACCGTTTCTTTCTCAAATCACTCCTAAAACGTGCTGGGTGTGAGGTCACGGATATGGGAAATATTCCAGACGATTTAGAGCAAACCAAGCGCTGTTTAGCTCAGGCCGCTCTTGATCATGACCTCATACTCACCAGTGGTGGTGTCTCTGTGGGGGAGGAGGATCACATCAAGCCCAGTGTCATAGCGCTGGGTGTGCTGCACCAATGGGCTCTTAATATCAAACCAGGTAAGCCGTTTGCCTACGGACGTATTCACAGAGCCCATAAATCCAGCGAAAACGCCTCTGGCCCAAAACCCAGTAGCACTGAGAATTACGCACACTTTATTGGCTTGCCTGGCAACCCGGTCTCAAGCTACGCCACCTTTATGTTGTTGGTTCAACCCTTTTTGAGCTTTCTGCAGGGGCAAGCAAGTGTTCAGTACAGACACATTCCCATGCGAGCTAATTTTGAATGGCTCAAAGCTGACAGAAGACGAGAGTTTTTAAGGGTTCGTCAAAATGATCAGGGTACCCTTGAGCTTTTTCCAAACCAAAGCTCCGGGGTATTGACCTCAGTTGTATGGGGGGACGGAGTTGTTGATAATCCTCCTAGCACGATCATTAAATCAGGCGACTTGGTAAACTTTATTCCCTTTGATAGCTTCTTGAGGTAAGAGAGATGAATTTAAAGGTTCTTTATTTTGCTTCAATTCGAGAAACTATTGGTCTAGCCCAAGAGAGTGTGCAAACCAATACTAAAACGGTAGGTGAGCTGAGAGTAGAGTTGGCTCAAAGGGGCGATCTTTATAAGGAGGCTCTCTCCAGTGATAAAGTAATACGCACTGCGCTTAATCAAAATATGTGTTTTGAGAGTGAGCAACTGATAGAGGGTGATGAGGTTGCCTTTTTCCCACCCGTCACGGGTGGGTGAACTTCTTTTATCTAAATTATTGCGCAGCCAACCCTATTAACTAAACCAGGAGTTCTTTTGAGCTTTACTGTAAGTATTCAACCAGAGGACTTTGATCTAAGCACTGAAGTCGCAGCACTAAGGGCTGCGGACCCGGGCGTGGGCGCAGTTTGCTCATTTGTTGGAACAGTCAGAGAGTTTGATCCTAAAACTAGCCAGGCTAATCAAGCTAATCAAGTCAGCAGTCTTACACCCTTTAACGACTCTATTATAAGTTTGGAGCTTGAGCACTATCCAGGAATGACTGAGAGTTCAATTTTAAAGATGATGGACCAAGCACGGGTCCGTTTTGGAATAAACGCTGCCAGAGTCGTTCACAGAATCGGTGTTTTGAAGCCGATGGATCAAATTGTTTTAGTAGCAGTGAGCGCCGCTCACAGGGGGACGAGTTTTCAGGCCTGTGAATACTTGATGGACTATTTAAAGACCCAGGCCCCATTTTGGAAAAAAGAGCAAACCGTTCAAGGCCAGGCTAGGTGGGTAGATGCCAGGGTGAGTGATGACGTTGCGATGGCTAAGTGGAATAAATAAACCGTTGATTTTTTACTTTCCTTGATAGAACACCCGCGAAACTGAGCAGATGGGTTGATTCATTTGATCCGCACAGGGGTTGAAAAAATGATTAACTTGATCAAATTCGTACTTAACTTGCGATAAATCAAATTAATTTACAACTAGAGCTTGAAAATGTTGAGTAACTACCTCAATTGAGGTGGAGTAAAGATAAGTTTTAAGACATTGTTGAGGAATCAAATGAGAGTAGAAAAATTCACCACTAAATTTCAAGAGGCATTGAGTGATGCTCAGACCCTTGCGCTCGGCTCTGATCATGCTTATATAGATCCGCCTCATTTGATTTTGGCTATGATTCAACAAGAAGACGGCTCTAAGTCACTTTTGCAACGCGCGGGTGTCAATGTGAGTGGACTCGAGAGTGCTGCTCAAAATGCTATCAAAAAACTTCCCTCAGTTAAAGGGCAAGACCAAGTATCTGTTGGCCGCGATTTAATTGGCTTACTTCAGGGCGCTGAAAAAGAGTCCCTCAAACGTGGGGATCAATTTGTTGCGAGCGAACTTTTTTTCCTAGCTCTTGCAGACAGCAAGGGTGAGTGGGGGGAGATGGCCAGAAAGAACGGACTATCCAAGGCCTCCCTTGAAGCCGCTATCACGGCTGTGAGAGGAGGGGCAACCGTTGACAACGCACAAGCCGAGGGGCAACGCGAGTCGCTCAAAAAATATTGTCTTGATTTAACCGAGCGCGCAAGAGCCGGCAAGCTTGACCCTGTGATTGGTCGTGATGATGAAATCCGCAGAGCCATTCAAGTTCTTCAAAGGCGTACGAAAAATAATCCTGTCCTCATCGGTGAGCCCGGCGTGGGCAAGACTGCCATCGTAGAGGGACTTGCACAACGGATTGTTGCCGGTGAAGTGCCCGACTCTTTAAAAGGCAAGCGAGTCCTCTCGCTTGATATGGCGGCACTCTTAGCGGGCGCTAAATTTAGAGGTGAATTTGAGGAGCGTTTGAAATCGGTTTTGAACGAACTTGCAAAAGACCACGGACAAACCATCGTTTTTATTGATGAACTGCACACCATGGTAGGTGCAGGCAAAGCCGAAGGCGCAATGGACGCAGGCAACATGCTCAAACCCGCTTTGGCAAGGGGAGAGTTGCACTGCGTTGGCGCAACCACACTTGATGAATACCGCAAGTACATCGAGAAAGATGCTGCGCTTGAGAGACGATTTCAGAAAATAATAGTTGCGGAACCTACCGTAGAGGCAACCATTGCGATTTTGCGCGGTCTACAAGAAAAGTATGAGATCCATCACGGCGTTGAGATCACAGACCCCGCAATCGTCGCCGCCGCTGAGCTCTCGAACCGGTACATTACTGATCGTTTTCTGCCCGACAAAGCAATCGATTTGATTGACGAAGCAGCCGCAAAAATTAAGATTGAAATCGACTCCAAGCCAGAGGAGATGGATAAACTTGACAGACGTTTAATTCAACTAAAAATTGAACGTGAAGCGGTCAAGAAAGAAAAAGATGATGCCTCACAAAAGCGACTTGCACTCATTGAAGAAGAGATTGTCAAGCTCAGCAAGGAGGCTGCGGACTTGGAGGAGATTTGGAAGTCCGAGAAAGCCGCTGCACAGGGCGGGGCTCAGATTAAAGAGCAAATCGATAAACTCAGATCGCAAATTGAAGAGTACACGAGAAAGGGTGACTTCAACAAAGTGGCTGAGATTCAGTACGGCAAACTCCCCGAACTGGAGAAGCGCTACAAGGACGCAGCAGCTCACGAGACGACGGCAGATTCCAAGCCCCATGCCCACCGACTCCTAAGAACTCAAGTCGGCGCTGAGGAAATCGCAGAGGTTGTTGCAAGAGCAACAGGTATACCTGTCTCCAAGTTAATGCAAGGAGAGCGTGAGAAGCTCCTGAAGATGGAGGATCACCTGCACAAACGTGTTGTTGGCCAAGACGAAGCAATCAGCGCTGTTGCCAATGCGATCAGACGCTCTAGAGCGGGTCTCGGGGACCCTAATCGCCCAACAGGATCTTTCCTCTTTCTTGGACCAACGGGAGTTGGTAAGACTGAGTTATGCAAAGCACTTGCTGGATTTTTGTTTGACAGCGAAGATCATCTCATCCGAATGGACATGAGTGAGTTCATGGAGAAGCACTCTGTGAGCAGATTGATTGGTGCCCCTCCAGGATATGTTGGTTATGACGAGGGCGGATATCTTACCGAGGCCGTAAGAAGGAAGCCTTACAGTGTGCTTTTGATGGATGAGATTGAGAAAGCTCATCCAGACGTATTCAACGTACTCCTGCAAGTCCTGGATGACGGGCGCTTAACGGATGGACAGGGCAGAACGGTTGACTTTAAAAACACTGTTATCGTGATGACCTCTAACATTGGCTCTCCGATCATCCAAAGCATGGTGGGTCAAGACCCCCAAGAGGTTAAAGATGCGGTGCTCGAGGAGTTAAAAACTCATTTCAGACCAGAATTTTTAAACAGGATTGATGAAACGGTCGTCTTCCACGCCCTTGATGCGACTCATATATCCAAGATTGCGGCGATTCAGTTGCAGGTGTTGGTTGAGCGGTTGCACAAAATTGATCTCACTTTAGAAGTGACTCCAGGCGCGCTTGAGGAGTTGGCGAAGGTGAGTTTCGATCCAGTGTTTGGTGCAAGACCCTTGAAGCGAGCTATTCAGCAGCGCATTGAGAACCCCCTGTCCAAGCAACTTTTAGAGGGTAAGTTTGCTCCTAAGGACAAAATCACCGTGAGCGTTGATCCTATCCTTGCGCCGGGGGACTTTAAGTTCACTTGCTCGGGATCGACTGCTTAAGTTGGCGATCAATTTTTTCCCTTTTATTCCCCGCACTTAAGGGGGAGGGGAGAAATAGTTTGAAATTTGAAGGTAGGATAGAGGGCTATGAATACCTCTAATCCTCCTCTTCAAAGCCCTGAGCCTCTTGTTAAAAGCGATTTTCAACTGATCTCACTCGTGGCTATTGCCCACATGTTCAGTCATTTTGCGCAGTTGGTTCTACCCCCTTTATTTCCATTTATCAAAGACAGTTTGCAGGTCAGTTATGCAGAACTTGGTTTTTTGATGTCCATTTTCTTCGTTGTCTCCTGCGCGGTGCAAGCTTTATCTGGTTTTGCAGTGGACCGCTTTGGACCAAGACCCGTACTGTATTTAGGTTTGAGCAGTTTGGTTCTTGCCAATTGGGGTTACGCCATCAGTGATAGTTACACCCAGATGATGTTTTGCGCATTTTTAGCGGGCGTAGGTAACGGGGTATTCCATCCGGTTGATTACACACTGCTTAATCGTTTGGTAACTCCCGCAAGGCTGGGGCATGCCTACAGCGTTCACGGTATTACAGGTAGTCTGGGATGGGCCGTAGCTCCTGCATTGATGGTTCCAATTGCGATTGCATTTTCATGGCATGTGGCCCTTTTTGTTGCGGGAAGCATTGGATTCGCAATATTGGTGTTGCTACTTTTTAAACGCAGCGAACTTGAATTACCGGTGATTGAGAGGGCAAAAGCCTCGGGTGAGCATCACACAAAGGAGGAGGGCACATTTGACTTCCTCAAAATCCCTGTCGTGTGGATTTGTTTTTCTTTCTTTCTCAGCCTCTTTCATGTGTTCTTTTAAT